>NZ_JBINIY010000009.1:0-81236 GCF_043656315.1 Streptococcus hepaticus | reverse complement strand
ACCCTGTGATTCCATCCCTAGCCTAAAACCGCCTATCCCAGCAAATAAATCTAAAAATTTCATTTTCCTCTCTTTCCAACTAAAAAAGAGCCTTACACTTGTAAAACTCTTGCTTATATATGATCATCCATTTCTGGTGCACGGATGATTTCAAAAATCAAAATGACGATAGAAATCAGATAGATTCCACCTAGTATCCACCAAATCATCTTATTCACCTCCCTTTATTTCTTGTCGTCTCAGTTGCTTGGTCCACTCTGACAGCACACCATTAAATACATATTCAGCTATCACTTCCGCTGACCGAGCAAATCGCATATGTTCTAAAGCATACTGATAACGATCACTAAAATAGATCATGGCATAGTCACTAGCCGACTGAGATAGACCTGTTTGTCTTAACTGGTCATGAACCAAACCCCAAATATAGTCTCGATCGTACTTGGTCACGGCATCGACTTTTGAACAAAAGTTTTCTTCTTGTTTGTCATCTACTAGCTGCCTCTCCTCCTCGTCCTCAATAAGGAAATCACTTCCTTCAGTTTCACTATATTTAGTCTCACTTCCTTCAGTCTCACTAGGGGCTGAATTTAAGACCGGCCCCGTCTTTTTTTGAGACCCCCCTAGTGTTTTTTTAACACTAGCCCCGTTTAAATCTAAGACTGGGGTAGGCACATGTTCTAATTCCCCCAAATAAATTTTATTTGCCATACGACCTTTTTCACTGGATGATTGTTGGACTTCATCAATCAAGCCATATTCACGTAAGGTTTTCTTAATAGAGAGTAATTTTGACTTTGAACAGCCTAAAAGTGCCATCAGATTTGAATTGGAATAAATCAAGTAAATAGCCCCATCTTCATCAATCCAACCTTTACTCAAAGACAGCTCCAAACGATCTTTTAAAACTGCGTAGCCTACCTTAACCTCCAGCTTCATATCCTTATACCGTTCACTCTCAAACAAAACTTTAGGGAGTTTATAATATCGCTCTGATGTCTGATATTGATTAGCGGTAATACGTTTCATGATTGTCCCTCCAAGACTAATATTCCAACATTTCCAAATTCATCAAATCGGATTAAACCTACTTGTTCCATTTCATCTACTAGCTGAGTTGCTTTCTCAATATCAACTCCCAAGATAGCCACGACATGACACATCACGATTTGACGTGATGATTGTTCCTTCTTTTGCATGAATTCCTCCTGAAATTAAAAAAGCGAGAACACTTATTAAAATGTTCTCGCTGAAAATTCAACTCTATACTATAATATTACACTTTGTTTCGTTTTGAATGTTCGAAATTTTAGTCACCAAATTAGTCACCAAAAATTTGGTTATTATTGCTCAATTCCTATTTTTCCAACAAAAAATAGGAATTTTTAAAAATTTGAAAAACCCTTGTAACTAAAGGGTTTTCGGCCAATTTTACTCAAAAAATATGTTTGATTTTCTACGCTAACTTTCATGGCTCCCATTCAACCATTGAATTACTGCCATTGTTATTTCTTCCTTTCTGAATCATACTCTTGGTCAACATTTGAGCGACTAATAAATATCTCTACGATGACCAACTTCTAGTCCAAGAATGATTAATTCCTCGTCTTGAATGTTTACAATCACCCGATAATCACCGATACGATAGCGCCATTGACCTGAACGATTGGCGACTAGTCCTTTCCCTTTAGCACGAGGGGATTCTGTAATGCCCTCAAGATAGACTTTAATTCTTCTTTTGACAAAAGGGTCTAATTTCTTAAACTGTTTGGCAAATGTTGGAGTTGGTATCAGCTTATAAGTCATCCCAGCTTAAAACCTCTCCGCCATTTGATAAATATTCTTCGTACTCAGTCAAGCGCATATCTGCTACCTTGGCATCATATTCTTCCTCTAAAATTTCTAAGGTCTTTGTTCGTATCAACTCAGACAAGGAAACACCTTCAAATTTTGCCATTGCTTGCATGAATGCTTTATCTGCTTCAGATACTTTCAATGTAATAGTTGTCATGGCCGTTCTCCTTTAGTATGGTAACACCATGGTAACACCATGACTGCAAAAAGTCAAGTAAACAGGTAAATACTGACGTGGTCTATTGCCTGGCTCAGCTTTTTACGATAAAATGAAGGCAAAGAACTGGAGGTCTCTCATGCGTGATAATCATTTACACACCTACTTCTCTTACGACGCCGATGCCAACTTTGAGGATTACCTTGACCATTTTGACGGCGACATTGTCACTACCGAGCACTTTGATATGTCCAACCCTTACTCTGGTCAGGACGATGTCCCCGATTATGAGGCTTATTGTGCCAAAACAGCAGAGCTGACTGAAAAATACGGTCCTCGTATCAAAAAAGGGATTGAAATCGGCTACTACCAACCCCGAGAAAATGATATCTTGACCTACTTAGCAGACAAGGATTTTGACCTAAAGCTCCTCTCTGTCCACCACAATGGTATCAATGATTATCTGGATGATGAAGTAGCTGCTATGGATAAATTTGTTATCATCGAGGAATACTTACCTATGCTGGAATATGCTATTGGGCGTGTTGATGCTCAGGTGCTGGCACATTTTGACTATGGATTCCGAAAATTTGATGTTTCCGTGGAAGAGTTGTCAAGATATGAAGACCAGCTCCGCTCTATTTTTCAAAAAATGATAGATCACAATCTTGCTTTTGAACTAAATAGCAAGTCCATGTACCTCTACCATCATGAACACCTCTACCGATACGCTTTGGAGCTCTTACGCGACCTTGGTTGCAAGAAATATTCTATTGGTTCTGACGGACATAAATTAGAACATTTTCGTTTAGAATTTCCTCGTATCCAAGAACTTTTGGATGAGTTTGGGATTAGCGAGGATAGGATTCTTTAGACAAACGAAAAGGCAGAGCTAGAGTCGTTCTGCCTTTCATGTTTAATAATTCGTAATCTCAGCTCTGTCATGTACCTTGCTTTGCTTGCCTTGACGGGCTTGTAGAACTGCTTCGACATCTTCCAAAGCCACACCTGTTTCAACTAACATAACCGCTAGGTGATAAAGCAGGTCTGCTGTTTCGTTGGCAATCTCGGTCTTGTCAGCATTCTTGGCAGCGATGACCACTTCAGTGGCTTCTTCGCCAACTTTCTTGAGAATTTTGTCCAATCCTTTATTGTAAAGATAATTAGTATAAGAGCCCTCTTTAGGGTTCTTTTTTCGGTCTTGGGCTTCTTGGTATAGGGGTTCTAGCATAGAAATTCCTTTCTAATTGAGGTCAATAGGGGTGAAAAAGCAAGAATAGGCACCCGTATGACAGGCTGCTCCTGTTTGTTTTACTTCAGCTAAGAGAGTGTCTTGGTCACAATCGGTTGACAGGCCGACTACATCTTGGTAGTGTCCGCTGGTTGCTCCCTTGTGCCAGATTTCTTGGCGCGAGCGACTCCAGTAGTGCATTTGTTTGGTCTTTTTCGTCTGCTCAAAGGCTTCTTCATTCATGTATGCCAGCATGAGGACTTGCTTGGTCTTATGATCAGTGACAATAACAGGCATGAGACCATCTTGCTTGTCAAAATCAAGTTTGATAGCTGTCATAGACGTACCTCCAAACCTGCTTCTGCCATGGCTTTTTTGGTGTCAGCGATAGCAATTTCCCCATAATGAAAAATAGAGGCAGCTAAGGCGCCCGTGGCAGGGGTCTGCTGGAAAACCTCCACCATGTGTTTGATGGTTCCTGCACCGCCTGAAGCGATGATGGGCACATTGACCACGCTGGCAACAGCATTGAGCATGTCAATGTCAAAGCCCGACTTGGTGCCATCCTTGTCCATGGAGGTCAGGAGAATCTCACCAGCCCCCAAGCGCACAGCCTCGCGCGCCCAATCCACCAAATCACGGCCCGTATTCTTTCGCCCACCAGCCACATAGACCTGCCAGGTACCGTCTGTTTCCTTGCGGGCATCGATGGCCACCACAACACACTGACTGCCAAATTTTTTCGCGCAATCTGCAATCAGCTGAGGATTGGCTAGCGCTGAGGAATTGACGGCGACCTTGTCCGCGCCAGCCTTGAGCATCTTGCTCATGTCCTCAATCGAGCGAATACCTCCGCCAACTGTGAAGGGAATGAAAACCTGGTCAGCCACGCGCCGCACCATTTCCACAGTCGTGACTCGTTCTTCATGAGTTGCTGTGATATCTAGGAAAACTAACTCGTCACAACCTGCTTCATAATAAGCTTTAGCTGAGTCAACAGGGTCACCAACGTCGGTCAGGTTGATAAAATTAACCCCCTTGACCACGCGCCCGTCCTTTACATCTAAGCAAGGAATAATCCGTTTTTTGAGCATAGGCTAACCTCCGAATTGTTTGAGCTGGTCCAGACTAATATTGCCACTGTAGTAAGCTTTACCGACAATGGTTCCAGCAAGGTCCAATTGGTCTAGTTCTTCAAGGTCACTAACTTGAGCAATACCACCTGACGCGATGACTTTAGCTGTAGTCAATTTTTCTGTCAAGACTTTATAGTGGTCAATATTTGGACCAGTCAAAGTCCCATCGCGGTCAACATCGGTGTAGACAAAGAGTTGGACACCCATTTTTTCCATGGCTAGGGCTAAATCAACAAAGTTGACAGTGCTAGTTTCCAGCCAACCTTCCGTTGCTACCATGCCACCCTTGGCGTCAATTCCGATGACAATTTGCTCCGCTCCAAATATTTCAAGGGCTTCTTTAACAAAATCAGGATTTTTAACTGCCATGGAGCCAATAATGACGCGGTCAATGCCGACGTTGAGATAGTCCTGAATTTGGTCGAGAGTGCGAATACCACCGCCAACCTGCACACTCAATCCTGTCGCTTCTTTGACTGCCGCAATCAAGTCACGGTTGGTCACTTTGCCATCAAGGGCACCGTCCAAATCTACCACGTGGATAAAATCAATACCTGCATCTTTGAAAATACGAGCTTGTTTGAGAACGTCAGGATTGACCACTGTTTTTTGAGCAAAGTCACCTTTGAAAAGGCGAACTGCCTGCCCTTCCTTAATATCAATTGCTGGAATAATTTGCATAAACCACCTCTGAAAATACTTTGAGAATGCCTAAGCCCACCTCACCCGATTTTTCAGGGTGAAATTGAGCACCGAAGACCTTTTCCTTATGAATCATAGCTGGCACTGCTAGGCTATAATCCGCTGTCACATCAATGAATGCTTGTGGCACATCGGTATAAAAAGAGTGAACAAAATAGACCGACTTACCATCAAGATTTCCTGCCAAGACTGTTTCTTGAAGGACTGTCAACTCATTCCAGCCCATGTGAGGGACTGGATAGCCAATCTTAGCTTCAATAGGGCGACATGTTCCTGGAATGAGCCCCAAGCCCTCAGTTTCTCCGTGTTCCAAGCCCTTGTCTAACAAAATTTGCATGCCTAGGCAGATACCTAGGAGGGGCGTTCCTGTTGCTACAGTTTGCTTGATGACAGGAACTAAGCCTCGTTTATTCAGCTCTGCCATTGCGCTTGCAAAAGCGCCCACACCTGGTAAAATCAAACCATCAGCCTGAGCAATGACGGCAGCATCTGCCGACAGAACCGCTTCCACACCAATCTGTGCCAGCGCTCGCAGGACATTTGCCGTGTTACCTGCGTCATAATCAATCACTACCATCTTCATCATATCAGAGCATTCCTTTAGTTGAATTGACCCCATGAATTTCGGGGTTTAGGGTAATGGCTTCGCGCAGTGCTCGACCAGTGGCTTTAAAGAGAGACTCTGCCTTGTGGTGGTTATTTTTTCCGTGTAAAACCTTCACATGCAGATTCATCTGGACATTGAAGGCTAAAGCTTGGAAAAATTCTTCCACCAACTCCGTGTCAAAATTCCCTAGAGTCGGATTGGTAAAATCGCAATCGAAAACCAAATAGCTGCGCCCAGACAAATCCAAACTAGCCATGCCCAGCGTTTCATCCATGGGAACAAAAGAGGTTCCGTAGCGGTTGATACCAGCCTTATCACCAAGTGCTTCCTTGATAGCTTGCCCCAGAACAATCCCTACATCTTCTACCGTGTGGTGACTGTCCACCCAGAGGTCACCGTCTGCCTTCACCACAAGGGAAATGCGAGAGTGGCGAGCGAAAAGGGTCAACATATGGTCAAAAAAACCGACACCTGTCTGAATATCAACAGGTTCCTGGGCATCCAAATTGAGGGAGAGTTTAATCTTTGTTTCGTAGGTCGTTCGCTCGATACTTGCTTGTCTCATCTTAATTCTCATTTCTAACTTCAATAGCCTTAGCGTGGGCTTGCAATCCTTCCGCGTAGGCTAAGGTTGTAATGTCCTTCTCTGCAGCATTGACGGCTGCCTTGCTGTATTGGGTATACTGGATGCGTTTGACGAAATCGTGTACGCCAAGGGCTGATGAAAAGCGGCTGGTTGCGGTTGTCGGAAGGACATGGTTGGCACCGGCATAGTAATCCCCAATAGGTTCGCTGGTGTAGTGCCCCAAGAAGATGGAACCCGCATTTTCTACCTTGTCCAAGTAGTCGTAGGCATTTTCCATGGCGATTTCCAAATGTTCTGGGGCGACTTGGTTCATGAGCTCAAACATGCTGTCCACATCTGGAGCGATGATGATACGGCCATTATTTTCCACTGACGCACGCGCAATCTCCTGCCTTGGCAAATCAAGGAGTTGTCTCTGTATTTCATCTTCTACCTGCTCTGCCAATGTTTCCGAGTTCGTCACCAAAATAGCTCGCGCTAAGGTGTCATGTTCAGCCTGAGACAAGAGGTCCGCCGCCACATACTTGGGATTAGCCGAACTGTCAGCGATAACGCCAATCTCCGAAGGGCCAGCAATCATATCGATGCCCACCAGTCCATAGACCTGCTTCTTGGCTGTCGCAACAAAAATATTTCCGGGTCCCGTGATTTTATCGACCTTAGGAATGGTTTCCGTGCCATAGGCTAGCGCTGCCACCCCTTGGGCACCACCAACTTGATAAATCTTATCCACACCAGTCAACTTGGCCGCCACCAAAATAGCTGGCACAAAGGTTTCCTGAGGTGGCGTAATCATGATAATTTCCTTGACCCCTGCAATCTTGGCAGGAATGACATTCATGAGGACAGATGACGGATAGGCTGCCGTTCCACCTGGTACGTAAACACCCACACGTTCAATCGGGCGGATGATTTGCCCACGAATAACGCCGTCAGAAGGCTGGTCCTCAAAACCAGTCTCTAACTGCTGGCGGTGGTAGGATTCAATGTTTTCCTTGGCATTTTCAAGGGCTGACAAGACGTCTGAGTCCACATCTTTAAAAGCTTGGTCAATTAAATCTTGCCCCACTTCAAAGTCTTCCAAATCAAGGCCATCAAACTGCTTGCTATAGTCACGCAAAGCCTCATCCCCACGGGTCTTAACCGCTTCGATAATATCACGCACAATCGCTTCCACATTTTCATTTTGACGACTGAGTTCTAGCTGTTCCTGCACCAAAATAGCTGAAATCTCCTGATTACTTCCACTTAATCGTTTCATTTAAAGGCTACCTCTCTATCTCCTACCAAGCCTTCCAAGGTTTGTATGAAAGGCAAAACCGCTGGATTATTTTTCAGCGCAGCCTTGTTGACAATGATCCGAGCTGAAATCCGACAAATATCTTCATAGATTTCTAGTCCATTGGCTACCAAAGTTGAGCCTGTCTCCACAATATCCACAATGGCATCCGCTAAGCCAATGACCGGGGCAATCTCAACCGAACCTTGGATGGAAATAATTTCCACGTCCTCTCCCTTCTGGGCAAAATGATTTTTAGCCACCGTTGGGTATTTGGTCGCAATGCGTTTTCGCTTATGGTCTGACGGGGCATAATCTGCTGTTGACGCTACCGCGAATTTACAAAGACCAAAGTTGAGGTCCAACATTTCTAGATAACCCGTTGGATGTTCAATGAGGACATCTTTACCGACCACTCCCACCTCTGCCACTCCATGACGTACATAGATGGTCACATCTGGCGCTTTGACTAAGAGCAGTCTGATTGCCCCGTCAGGACTATCAAAAATCAAATGCCGTCCTTTATCTGCCATAAAGGTCATGTCAAAACCCGCTTGTTCCAACAAATCAATGGTTGCTTGTTCAATCCGTCCCTTGGTAAGGGCAATGGTTATTCCTTTAGTCATCCGCCACCTCACAGTCAAAATGATCCCGAACCGCTTGATAAACTAAATCAATATCAATGGTCCAGCCTAAAGCAGTCAATTCCTTGGCACCAAAACGTTCAAAGAGTTTGTCATAACGCCCACCTGAAGCAAAAGCATCAGGCACCTTATCCCCAAAGACCTTAAACATGAGCCCTGTATAATAAGACACCGTTGGCAGCTGCCCCAAATCAATAGTCACCCGAGGCAAGCAAGTTCCCAAACGCAAAATAGTCAATTCCAAATCGGATAGGGCTGATAAAATGCCCTTATGATTCGTCAACTGGCGCGCTTGAGCTAATACCTCCTGCCAGTCTCCAAACAAGAAAGGCAACTGACTAATAAAACCATCAAATTCGCTAGGACGTGCCACTGTAAATTCTTTTAATCTGGTAATGTGCTTCTCCAAAATCGCTTCTTGCAAGTAGACTCGGTCAGTTTCTGACAATTCCAAGGTTTCAAAAATTGTTTGTAACACCGCTGCGTGTGATAATTCAAAAGAGTAGTCGTCAACTTTAGCGATTTCTAGAGCTTTTTTAGCAGAAATCAAGGCTTCTTCCACTGCTTCCTGCACTGGAAAACCAACAATTTCAACGCCGGCTTGCGTGTGCTCATTTGTCAAGCCCCGCATTTCCTCATTGTAGTGAAAAACTTTCCCAGAATATGAAAATTTGATAGGTGTCTCCACTCGTGTGGAAGCAATAACTCGTCCAATCTGGCTCGTAATATCAGGACGCAAGCTCAGCAATTGCCCCTCACGGTCAAAAAGATTGTAGTTGCTAGTCTCCACTTGATCCGAGAAAACCTCAAAATGCTCTAAGGTTGGCGTCTCAATACGGTTGAATCCCTGATCCATCAGCAAATCACTAATAGCTCGCTCAATCTGATAGGTCACACGCGCCCGCTTAAACAATTTATCGTGCATGCCCTGAGGCAAGGTTGTCTGCTTCATCAGCATATCCTCTCCATCTCAGCCAGTACCTCTTCCATCTCAGCCTGGGTCCCGATAGAAATACGCAAGTAGTCTCGCAACCTCGCAACCTTTGGAAAATAACGGACATAGATGGCTTTTTCTTCTAGTTTTTGAAATAAATAGCTAGCGCTAACTGTCTGCGACTTAGCTAATACAAAGTTGGTCTGGCTCGGTAAAACCTCAAAGCCCAAGTCCAATAAGCCCTGTGTGAACCAGTCACGCGTTGTCATGATTTGCTGGCAATTGCCTTCATAGTAAGCCCAATCCTCAACCGCGGCGGTCGCAACTACTTCAGCCACCGCATCCACATTATAGGGATTGACCGAATTCTTGATAGCATTGATAATCGCTATCAGCTTTGAACTGCCAATACCATAACCTACCCGAAGACCAGCAAGGGCAGCGTCCTTAGAAAAGGTTCTGGTGATGAAGAGATTGTCATACTTATCAAGCAGAGGCAGAGCTGTCTGACCACCAAAGTTAACGTACGCCTCATCAACGATAACCACCACATCCTGATTAGCAGCGATGATTTCCTCTAGTTCCTCCAAAGGTTTGTAAATGCCTGTCGGAGCATTGGGATTAGTGATAACCAAACCACCGTTAGGTTGCTGATAAGCACTGCCATCAATCTCAAAGGTCTCTGTCAGAGGGATTTCCTTGAAAGGAATATGATAAAGGTCTGCCCAGACCTTGTAAAAACCGTAGGTCAAGTCTGGAAAAAGGACTGACAAGTTATCGTTGAAAAAAGCTAGAAAGGCCATGGATAAGATATCATCCGAACCATTTCCGACGATGATTTGGTCAGCTGGAACTTGAAGTTGACTGGAAAGTGCTTGGCGGAGCGCAGCTTGGTCCAGGCTTGAATACTTGCGCAAACTATTGCCATCAAAATGGGCTAAGGCCTCTAAGACTTTGGGGCTGGGGTCGTAGGCATTCTCATTGGTATTGAGTTTAATCATCTTGTCGCTCTTAGGCTGAACGCCCGCAACATAGGGATCAATCTGTCGTAATCCTCTTATCATGGCTAATCCTTTCTAGTGATTGAGAGTACAAAAAATCCTCGCAAAAAATCAATTTTGCAAGGACGCTTGAAAACGTGGTTCCACCTTAGTTCAGAAAGACTGTCGCCAATCCTTCTCTCGTGAAGTACGTGACTTCTGGTTGCTAACGGAACCACCCGACTTGGACTACACACTGTTTACAGCTTCGCCCAAATGCTCAAGAATGTGTGATTTAAGGATTGCACGCCGTCCCACCCTTAGGCGCTCTCTGTCAGTTGTCTTAAATCATAGACCAGATTGGTCTATCTTCTCTCATAGCTTTGAATATTTATGCTATTCTACACCAATTTCTCAGGTAATGCAATAGGAAAAAGAAC
Organism: Streptococcus hepaticus; assembly: GCF_043656315.1. Taxonomy (NCBI): domain Bacteria; kingdom Bacillati; phylum Bacillota; class Bacilli; order Lactobacillales; family Streptococcaceae; genus Streptococcus; species Streptococcus hepaticus. Next base: position 70,686 of record NZ_JBINIY010000009.1, on the reverse strand, counting down.
ATTTTTCTTATTTTTTTGAGGAAAATGTAGGAGATTTTTTATTTTTCTCGGAAATACCCATCCCAGAAGGAGCATTCCGATTAATCCTACTAGACGCATTAATGAGTTGTGACGCTCACCTGTTTCTGGTAAATGCTCTGACAACAACATCTTGACATAAAACTATCTCAGCGTCCATTACTACACGCATATCAAAATGAATCCGTTCTCTTGGACGTAAAATCCGAAAGTTCCTCTTGAAATTCTATTTTCCAGTGATAAAATAGAACAGTATAAAAAATGTGAGGAGAATCCCATGCCAACAGGTGTTATCATCAATGCCCTATCCATTGTATTTGGAGGAATTTTAGGTGGTCTTGTCGGTCATAAATTGATAGAAGACTTCAAAATACAAATAAATCTCGTTTTCGGTATCTGTTCCATGGGAATGGGGATTGCTTCTATCGGCGGAATGAAGTTCATGCCTGCAGTTATCTTTGCTCTGGTCATCGGAACAGGCTTAGGACTAGCTTGTAACCTCGGCAATTGGATCAATCGGGTAGGACTTCTCATGGAAAAAGGTATGACAAAACTGCTTCCTAGCCAGTCAACCACACTTTCCCATGATGAATTTTTAGCGAATCTTTTGACGGTCATCGTTCTTTTTTGTGCCAGCGGGACAGGGATTTATGGTAGTTTGGATGCGGGAATGTCTGGAGACTCCACTATTCTCATCTCCAAATCCATTTTAGACTTCTTCACGGCAGCAATCTTTGCCTGCAATCTGGGCTATGTGGTTTCTGCGGTTGCCATCCCACAATTCATCTTCTTTACAGCCCTCTTCTACCTAGCTCATCTCATCCTTCCGTTGACAACACCCGATATGATTGCGGATTTCAAGGCCTGCGGAGGCTTCCTCATGTTAGCAACTGGTTTTCGTATGATTCGGGTAAAAATGTTTCCCGTCGCAGATATGATTCCAGCTATGCTTCTAGTTATGCCACTGAGCTGGATTTGGGCCAACTTCATCTTGCCACTTTTGTAATGAAAAGAGAATGGGAATTTTTATCCCACTCTCTTTTCATTTACCTTAAAATCAGTTGAGCAACTATTGGACTCACGATGACATACATGATTCCTGTAATTCCAATAGACAAGCCAGCCATAGCGCCTGCTACACGTCCGTATTGAAGTGCGGCACCCGTTCCTACAGCATGCCCAGTCCCACCTAATGCTAAGCCAATGACGACTGGGTCTTCTACTTTCAGGATTTTCAAGATAACTGGACCAAGTGCACTGGTTAAAATCCCTGTAATGACTACCACGACCAACGTTATGGTCATGATACCATCCATTTTTTCCGTAATTCCGATAGCCATCGCCGTTGTAACTGATTTTGGAAAAAGAGAAATAGCTAGAAAATAATCCATACCAAATAATTTGGCAATCACTGCTGTGAAACACGTATTGACCAGACAAGCTGCCAAGCTAGAGAACAAAATACTACGAACATGGTGCTTCATAAGATGGAAGGTTCTGTAGAGCGGAATCGCCAAGGCTACTGTCGAAGGAGCAATCAAGGTTGTCAGATAAGAACCACCTACATAATAATCCTTGTACGAAATACCCGTCATTTTCAAAAATGCAATCAAAAGAATGGTTGCTAGAAGTAAGGGCGTAGTTAGTGGATGCGGAAAGCGCCGAAAAATCAGCATGCCCATAAAATATGCTACAATGCTGGCCATTAAACCAAACATGGGATTTGAAACTAAATGTACCATTACTTGCCCTCCTCAAAATCACCCTCGTAACGATTCTTGATAAGACGCACGACAAGGGAAATCACCGTAATATTTAATACAAGTGCACCACCGATAATGAGGATAATTGGTAGTAAATAAGGTTTTATAGCTTCCACATTTTCCAGAATCCCAACTGCAGGAGACAGGAAAAGAATGGTCATATTTGCCAACAGAAAACTCCCGACTTTGTCAATATGCCGCAAGCGAATCCACTTAAATTCCAAGGCTAAAAAGAGCAAGATTAAACCAATAATACTCCCAGGAACCGGCAAGTTAAATACGGTCGAAATGACCTCCCCAGCAAAGGAAAAAAACAAAATGATCATCAACTGTACATAAATTTTCATGAAAACACCTCACCTACTAGTCTACTACTCTGAAACAAGAATGCAAGAGGCTGAAACGTTTACATGGGGAGAAAAATTTTTTTAAGGGAAATGAAAAACCGTCTTACGACGGATCAGATATATCTATTAATTTGTAACTTTATTATCTTAAGGGTATGGCTAAGAGTTCTACTTAAAAGATTGAACAGCTTCATCAAATAAGTTCATCAATTTCATCAGATAAAGGTTGAGTTGTACCTGTCTGGAATAGTAGATATTGCCACCATTTACATAAAGTTTACCACCGTAAAATAAGGCAATTGGATGATAATAGGTGTACTCTTCACCGCTTGTGTTGCCCAAACTTGGCGCTACCACATCACGTGAATATTTTTTGGCCAGGTCAATGCTATTTTTCCCGCCATTTTCAGAGATATAGGAAATATAGGCTGGTCCAAAGTTATAAGCCTGAACAGCTGTCCAAACGTCTACCTTAGCTTCTTTGGCAGCGAGTAGATGCTCATTGAGGTAGCTGACACCTTGACGGATGCTTTCCTTACTGTCAGTGATGGTATTGATGTAGCCTGTCGCAGACTCGCTAGACTGCATCACATCTGCTTCTTTCCCTTTTGTCTCCGTGTAAATCATAGCCAAGACTAATTCTTCATTAGCAGTCGTGTCATTTTCAGCAAGGACTTCTTCTACCAAGGCTTTGTAGGCCATGACCTGCTGGACAGCAGCATGTACCTGATAGGTCTTATAAGCTAGAAAAACAAGGACGACCAAGAGAATCGTTCTTGTTAATTTTTTCATTTATTTTGAATATCTTCTATGTTTTTGATGAGGATGGAGTAAGTTCCATTCTCATTTTGAATGAATTCGACGGATTCTGCATCTTCGTAGACATTATTTGGAACGATGAGTTCAATACCATTCGAAAGAGAGAGTTTTTGATTTTCAAACTTCTTGATCTGACGACTACTGTCAATTTCTGTGAAGGAAATCTTGTCTGGAATGACCTCCTTGAGCTGGTCTACGAAGGTTAGTCGTGCAGTCAGATTGTCATCAAAGAGCTGGTCAGCCAATTTTTCAGGCGAGATTTCATTGTCTTCTTCCAGATTATTGAAAATGGCTGATTTTACCTTGGTCTGAAATTGGAAATCGTCTCGATTGAAGTTTTCGGCGATTTTCTGTGCCGTTTTTTCCACTTCTTTGATGGATTTTTTAGCAGAGATAGCTGGCTTTTCCTTGAGAATATTATCTGAGAAATAATTGAGAAAGGCACCGTTGTACTTAATCCGCTTTTCAATCAAAAGATAGTGGGTGGTTTGTAGATTGAGAATAAAAGCCTCATCAGGCACTGAACCAGCGCTTGGTAGATTGTTCTGTGTTAATTTGAGTGGGCTATCGCTATCTAGACCTACATGGGCTAAACTTTCACGAAGAGAAATTCGCAAAAAAGCAATATGCTCAATTCCATTCTTTTCAAACTGAATAAAAATCAAGTCATTGGTTTTGAGGTTTTCAGACACAGAAAATTCTTCATGCCAAATTTTCGCAATCTGGCATGAAGAATCCATAAGATTATCAGAGATGAGGTCGAGAAGGGGATTATCAGCCGTCAGTTGACCAGTTTTTGCCTCATCCGAATACACTCGCTCAATTTTTTTGCGTAGGTATTCCTCGATTTTAGGCGTAATGGTCAAAAGACTGTCTGACAGATTCAGCTCGGTATCATCTGCTGAAAATTGATGTATAATTGCTTGTTTAATATAAATATCCATAGATTAGTTTTCGTAGAGTGGGAATCGGTCTGTTAAAGCTTTGACTTCTTGACGGACTTCTTTCAATACTGTTTCATTCTCCGCATTTTCAAGGGCTTTGATAATGAGGTTTGCTACTTGCTCACACTCAGCTACTCCAAATCCACGTGCTGTCACAGCAGCTGTTCCGATACGGATACCAGAAGTCTTGAATGGTGACAAGGTTTCAAATGGAATGGAATTTTTGTTGAGCGTAATGTGGACTTCATCCAAAAGGTTTTGAGCTTCTTTCCCGTTTTCGATGACCTTAGTCACATCAACAAGGAAGACATGGTTATCTGTTCCGCCAGAAATAACACGGAAGTTTTCATGTTTATTGAAGACCGCTGCCATAGCTTGACAGTTAGTAATCACATTTTGCGTATATTCCTTGAAGGCTGGGTCCAGATTTTCCTTGAAGGCAACGGCCTTAGCTGCAATCACGTGTTCTAAAGGACCGCCTTGCATACCAGGAAAGACCGCAGAATTGATTTTCTTAGCCAAGTCCTCATCATTTGTCAAAATCAATCCACCACGAGGTCCACGGAGCGTTTTGTGAGTTGTTGTCGTTGTGATGTCTGCAAATGGGACTGGACTTGGATGCAAACCAGCTGCAACAAGACCTGCAATGTGAGCCATATCGACCATGAGTTTGGCGCCAACGGTATCTGCAATCTCGCGGAATTTAGCAAAATCAATGGTACGTGAGTAAGCTGAAGCCCCTGCTACAATAAGTTTTGGTTGAACTTCTTTAGCGCGTGCTAGGATTTCCTCATAATCCAATTCTTCTGTGTCTTTATTGACACCGTAAGCGACGAAATTATAAGTTTTTCCTGAGAAATTGACTGGTGATCCGTGTGTCAAGTGTCCGCCAGCTGACAAGTCCATACCAAGAACCGTATCACCTGGTTCAATCAAAGCCATGTAAGCTGCAGCATTGGCCTGACTTCCTGAATGTGGCTGTACATTGGCAAACTTAGCGCCAAAAATTTCTTTGGCACGCTCGATCGCAAGCGTTTCAACTACATCGACACACTCTGTCCCACCATAGTAGCGTTTACCTGGATAACCTTCAGCGTATTTGTTGGTCAAGATAGAACCTTGTGCCGCCATAACTGCCTTAGAAACAACATTTTCTGAAGCAATCAATTCGATATTTCCCTGTTGACGGTCTTCTTCTGCTTTAATCGCATCCCAAAGTTCTACGTCAAATGCTTTGTAATCTTCTTTGTCAAAAATCATGGCTTACCTCACATATTTTATAAATCGTTTTTGGACCTTATCTCCGTCATAACCGGCCTTCTGGTAAAAAGCATGCGCTTCTGTCCGATGACTACCTGAATTGAGTCGGATAAAGTGAAAGTGTCGCTCTTTAGCTTCTTCTTCAACAGCCTTTAAGAGTTTGTTGCCAATGCCTTGTCCTTGATAATCTTCCCAAACTGCCACGGCCAAAAGATTCAATCCAGGCTCTGAGTAGAGACTTTCATAAACTTCCGCGTGAAGATAACCAACAATTTTGTGACTTCTTTCATCTTCATATCCTATGAAAAAATGATGTTCATCTGCTGCCAGCTTTGTAAATTGCCGAATGGTCAATTCCAAGGATGTCGCATACCCTAGAGAAAACTCGTTGATATCACGAATAGACTCCATATCTTCCAATTTCAATTTTCTAATCATCATTTAGTCCTCAAAAGAAATTTCAGGTACCTTCGAAAGAATTTCTTCTTTTGTAATGGCTCCCTGTCGAAGAATGCGAGCTTTGGGTCCTGACAAGTCCAGAATAGTGGAGTCCAGTCCAGTAATGGATTGATCATCCTCAATTCCCGTGACTTGGTGGTCAAAGGCTTCTATGATTTCTTTGAAAATCTTTCCACTTTCCTGACCGGATACATTTGCAGAGGGCCCAATCAAAGGACCATTCTCTGAAATCACTTGCAAGGTTTCAGGATGATTTGGAACCCGAAAACCAATGCTCGGTAGCCCAGAATTAATCCATTCAGGCACATTTTTGCTTGCTTGGAGGATAATGGTCAAGGGACCAGGCATAAATTCATTATACACTTTTTTTAAAAAAACAGGCACATTTTGACTGTAAAACAAAATATCGTTCAGGTTTGAAACGTTTAAGTTCATAGCCTTATCTTTTGGACGTTTTTTCAAACGATAGATATTTTCTACGCTTTCCTTATTTAATGCCTGTCCAAAAATTCCATAAACGGTTTCCGTTGGCAAAATGACTGCACCGCCAGATTGGATTATCGTTCGGATTTCCTCATTTTTCATCCATTACCACCATCCGTTCTTTCCCAAACATATCCTTCAAAATTCGGCAGCTTTTTTCAGGAAGATATTGTTCTGCCAAGACTTGCAAATCCTGTCCTTGCTTATAGCCGATTTCAAAGTAGATTTTTCCTTTTTCTGTGAGAAATGGCTGCGCCCCGCTGAGAATTTGGCGATAGATTGCTAGACCATTTTCCTCCGCAAAGAGAGCCGTGTGGGGTTCGTGCAGATAAACATTTGTCCCAACTTCATCTTTATCCTCAAAAGCAATGTAGGGAGGATTTGAAACAATGATGTCAAACTGCCCAGCAATGGCTGAATAGACATCCGACTGCAAGAATGCTACTTCGACTTGATTTGCCCGAGCATTTTCACGCGCAACAGCCAAGGCTTCTGGCGAAATATCTGCTGCTACAACTTGCCAACCTGGACGAGCAGACTTTAGTGCCAAGGCAATGGCCCCAGACCCGGTCCCAATATCTAGAATACGGAGATCTTCCTGAGGATTTTCTGACAAAATCAAATCCACCAGCTCCTCCGTCTCAGGACGGGGAATGAGGACGTCACTGGTCACTTTTAAAGTCAAGTCTTTGAAATAAGCCTTTCCCGTAATGTGTTGAGCGGGAATGTGCTGAGAAAGCTGGTCAAAAATCTCTTCTAGCAAGAGCTTATCCTCAGCTGAAACAGACTTTGGCAATTGCAAAATCAAATCTGTCAAGGTCCAGTTTTTGAGTTCCTTAAAGACATAAGAGAGGCTTTCTTTTTCCTCTCCTAATGCTTCTAATTGACTTTCCAACTGACTAATCACTTGTCCGTAGGTCATCTTATTTATTCAACTTTTCAAGTTTTTGCGTTTGATCGTAGAGTACCAAGGCATCAACCACTTCGTCCAATTTACCAGATAAAATGGTATCTAATTTTTGAAGTGTTAATCCGATACGGTGGTCTGTTACACGGTTTTGTGGGAAGTTATAAGTACGGATACGCTCCGAACGGTCACCTGTACCAATCGTTGACTTACGCTCTGCATCTTGCTCATCCTGGGCAATTTGTGCAAAGTGGTCAGCCACACGCGCACGGATAATCTTCATGGCCTTGTCACGGTTTTTCTGCTGAGTACGTTCTTCCTGCATTTCAACCTTAATATTGGTTGGCAAGTGAACGATACGAACGGCAGTTGCAACTTTATTAACGTTCTGACCACCAGCACCTGAGGCATGGTAAATGTCCACGCGCAAATCTTTTGGATCGATGTCGTATTCAACTTCTTCCACTTCTGGCATCACCAAGACTGTTGCTGTAGAGGTGTGGACGCGACCTTGGCTTTCTGTCACCGGAACACGTTGAACACGGTGGGCACCTGACTCATACTTGAGTTTTGAGTAGACAGATTGACCTGACACCATGGCCACGACTTCCTTGATACCACCAACACCATTGTACGAAGCCTCCATGACTTCAAAGCGCCAGCCTTGTCCCTCAGCAAACTTTTGGTACATTTGGAGCAAGTCGCCTGCAAAAAGTGCTGCCTCATCACCACCAGCGGCACCACGGATTTCCAAGATGATATTCTTGTCATCGTTAGGATCTTTTGGAAGAAGCAAGATTTTGAGTTTTTCTTCGTATTCTTCCTTGGCAGCCTTCGATTCCTTCAATTCCTCTTTGGCCATTTCTTCCAATTCAGCATCGCCACCCGCGTCTTTAATCATTTCTTCAGCGTCAGCAATGTTTTGAATGACTTGCTTGTACTCGCGATAGGCTGTCACGGTATCACGTGTATTAGCCTCTTCACGGGACAATTCCATAAAACGTTTGGTATCGGAAACCACATCTGGGTCACTGAGTAATTCGCCTAATTCTTCGTAACGATCTTCAACCGCCTGTAACTGATCATAGATATTCATATCGAATGCTTAACCTCATACTTTTTCAAAATTTCTGCTTACTATTATACCATAAAGAGAGGAGATTTTGGAGTGGATAGAACAAGAAGTGCTTACCTGTTCTAAATTTTTCCATCAAAAAACAGCCTGATGGCTGCTTTATTTAACGAATTTGTTCAAAACGCAAGTGTACAATAATCTGATCTGCATAACCATTGCGTTCCAAGTCGCGTTGGAGGCGGTAGGAAATATAGTGTTCTGCGATAGCAATATAGCCCGCGTCAATGAGGCGGTGTTCTACTTGAGATTGCACCATGCTAATGGTTGGGCGTTCTGTATGGGCTTCTTCCAAGTCCAAAACAACTTTTTTGGTCACTTCAGCAAGGTTTTTTCTCCAGCTATCATCAATGACATAAACAGTTTGAGCCGCCTTAATAATGGCTTGGTAAATTTTTTCTGGGTCAAAATCAACGACTTCACCACTTCTTTTAATAACTTGCATACTAGCTCCTTTCGCTCTCTTACAGGCTTTTTAATACTTCTATTATCTAAGTAAATAGGGCTTTTGTCAAGTTTTTGGTACGTCTGTGTTATAATGATTTTTAGGAAAAAATTTAAAGGAGTTTTTATGACAAATGCTATGTTAAAACGTCAAGAAGTTGATGTCAAAGACACTTGGGATACCTCCCTTATCTATGAAAATGCCTCAGCTTTCAAAACAGCTCTAGCTAGCTTTAAAGAAACGGTGCTCACTTTTGAGAAAAACTACAAAAACCAGTTAACTTCTGCTGAAACAATCGCAGCTGCCTTGACGGAATATGAAGCTATTCTGACTGTTCAAAGCAAACTATCACACTATGCTTTCTTAAATCTTGATGTAGATAAGATGAACACAGAATTAGCCAGCCAGGCTAATGAATTTGAGTTGGTACATGCTGAAACTTATCCAGCCATCGCTTTCTTGTCAACTGAACTTGGTCTTCAAGAAACAAGTTTGTTAGAAGAGGTTATTGTCCAACATCCTGAATGGACAAGCTTTATTAAGCACATTATCCGTTCAAAACCACATAATTTGGATCCGCTTCAAGAAGAACTCTTGGCAAAATTTGCACCAACTTTCTCACAAGCCTACAGCAATTACGAGACGACTAAATTTGAGGATATGACTTTTGATAACTTTGAGGTAAATGGTAAAAGTTATGGCAATAGCTATGTTCTCTATGAAAATGACTATGAATTGAGCCACGATACGGAACTTCGTCGCAAATCTGCTGACAGTTTCTATGCTACGCTTCGTAAATACAAAAATACAATTGCTGTAAACTATCTTGCTCATGTCAAAAACGAACAAATTGAAGCAAAATTGCGTGGATTTGATTCAACTATCGACTACCTTCTTTTCCAGCAAGACATTTCACGTGACCTTTTTGACCGCCAAATTGATGTTATCATGAAAGACTTGGCACCTCACATGCGTCGATTTGTCAAATTAATGGCAAAATCACACGGTTTAGATAAGATTACTCATGCTGATTTGAAAATTAGTCTTCCGTCCGAATTTAACCAGCGCATTACTCCTGAAGAGTCAAAACAATTCTTGATTGATTGCCTTGGTTTCTTGGGTGAGGACTATGTCAAGATGATTGAAAAATCTTTCGATGAGCGCTGGATTGACTTTGCACAAAATGAAGGTAAGGCAACTGGTGGCTACTGTGCAACGCTTTACGATGGACCTTCTTATATCTTGCTCAACTGGACTGGGCTGATGAATGAAGTGCTTGTCTTGGCGCATGAATTGGGACATGCAGGTCACTTCCAATTGGGTAAAAAACAAAGCATTCTCAACTATGATCCGTCTCTATACTTCATCGAAGCACCATCTACTGCTAACGAAGTCTTGACATGTAACACACTTTTGAAGCAAAATCAAGATCCAAACTTCCAAGCTTATTTGATTAGCGAGTTGATTAGCCGTACCTACTTCCATAATATGGTCACACACCTGTTGGAAGCTGCCTTCCAACGTGAAGTCTACACTCGTATGGACAACGATGAATACCTCAACGGAGATATCCTCTGCGACATTAAACTTTCTATTATGAAAGAGTTCTGGGGTGATGACTTTGAAATTGGTGATGATGCTGGTTTGATTTGGATGCGCCAACCACACTACTACATGGGACTTTATCCTTACACGTACTCAGCTGGTTTGACCATTGGTACCGCTATGGCCAAGCAGTTGGAAGAAAATCCTGAGGAAGTCGTTGGTAAATGGTTGGAAACTCTGTCACTAGGTGCTAGCCTTTCTGCTCAAGAATTGGCCCAACACGCTGGTGTAGATGTCTCAACGGACAAACCACTCAAAGATACTATAGCCTATGTCGGTTTCTTGGTTGATAAATTAGAAGAATTAGCGTAAAAAATAAACCTGTGATTTTGAACATCACAGGTTTTCTTGTATCTTCACTTTTCGTTTGTAATGTAGATTTTTGGGTAACTGACAATCTTGACTGTTCTCAGTTGCAAAGTCAAAGGTGAATCCCTGCTTTTCGTAGAAGGCTAGGCCCAATAGATTTCCTTCTGTTACTGAGGTTACCCACTGCCATTCTATTCCATAGGTTTCAATTTGATAATCAGTAAATGCTTGTAGAAGGGCTGTTCCAATTCCTCTTCTTTTCAATTCGGGTGCTACATAGAAAACATAAATATGACAATTATTGTCCTGGTCTATCCCTCCGCCGATACACCCCTCAACAGTTTCGTCCTCTTCGGCTACCCAGTAACCACTCCATGCTGCAGAGCACTCGGTCACATCTTTTTGAACACGTTGAAGGTTGTAATACTCTTCTATGACCATGTTGATATGGTCTTGTGTGTGAAGATCTTTATAGGTTTCTCGCCAACCATCTGAGCAAATACGACTAATTGCCTCAACATCGGCTAAAGTTGCTTTTCTAATCTTCATCTTGCTCCTTAAAAACGCCTGAACACTAAATCAGACGTTTATTGTTATCTAAGATTTTAATAATCTGGTCGAATCACACCAGTTACTGTTTCGCGTGTCGCTTCAATATCTTCTTCCAAGACGACTTTGATAATGCGTTTGGATTCAGCTGGTGTACAAGAAACCAATGGTAAACGAAGTGGTCCAACTTCGAAGCCAAGGTGATTCAGGACAGCCTTGACAGGTGCCGGACTGACAACGGAGAAGAGAGCATGCACTTTCGGCAAGAATTGGCGCTGAATTTTTGCAGCTTTCCGAATGTCACTTGCCTTGATAGCTTGGAACATATCATAAATCTCATCACCACATATATGGGAAACAACACTGATCAGACCATCCGCACCGAGGTTCATAGCGTGAAAAGCCTCGCCATCCTCACCAGAAAAAATCAGAAAGTCCTCTGGTTTGTGCTCAATCAAATAGGCCATATTGTCCAGAGTAGTACACTCTTTAACACCGATGATATTTGGATGTTCTGCCAAACGAAGCATGGTATCTGGTGCCACTTCTACAACCACGCGACCTGGAATATTGTAGATAATAATTGGCAAGTCAGAGGCGTCAGCAATGGCCTTGAAATGCTGATAAAGTCCTTCTTGATTTGGTTTATTGTAATAAGGTACAATGGCAAGTCCTGCTGCAAAGCCACCGAATTCAGCAACTTCTTTAGCAAATTCAACGGAATCACGAGTATCATTCGTCCCGATACCTGCGATCAGTGGCACGCGACCATTGACAATTTTCTGTACCGCTGCAAAGAGTTCCAACTCTTCCTCGTGGGTTAAAGTGGGACTTTCAGCCGTCGTACCTGCCAGCAGCAATCCTTCTGTATGATGAGACAAAAGGTCCTCAATCAAGTTTGGCAGGGCATCAAAGTTAATGGAACCATCAGCGTTAAAAGGTGTTACCATGGCAGTAATAATATTGACATGGCGTAAATCTTGGATAGACATAGGCAATCCTTTCCAGCAAGAGCTTATTTCAATTCAAATTTCAAGTCTGCAGTTGGGCGAACCAAACCACGTTCGTGAAGAGTTTCTGCGATTTGAACGGAATTCCATGCAGCACCTTTGAGCAAGTTATCGGAAACAACCCACATATGGATCCCTTTTTCAGCATCCAAATCTTTACGGATACGACCGACAAATGTATCACGGCTACCAACTGCGTTGACAGCTTGAGGATAGATTTGATGCGCCACATCATCTTCTAAGACTGCTCCTGGGAAGGCTGCAATAGCAGCTTTGACTTCTTCAATCGGAGCAACTTCTTTTGTTTCAATATAAACTGACTCAGAGTGAGCAGAAAGAACTGGAATACGAACACAGGTTGCTGAAACGGCAATAGAGTCGTCTTCCATGATTTTCTTGGTTTCCTTTGTCATTTTCATTTCTTCATAAGTGTAGTCGTTATCTGTGAAGACATCGATTTGTGGAAGAGCATTGAAACCGATTGGGTAGTGTTTTTTGTCACCACCAGAAGGGAGAATGTTTGCTTCTACATCTTTAGGATTAACACCATCATTCAATACGGCACGAAGTTGAGCCTGTGTTTCCAAGATTGCCCCCATACCAGCGCCAGAAACAGCCTGATAAGTTGATACGATAATACGGTCCAATCCCCATTTTTGACGAACAGGCTCAAGCGCTACCATCATTTGAATGGTTGAGCAGTTTGGACAAGCAATAATTCCGTTATGAGCGTCCAAGGCGTGAGCATTGACTTCTGGCACCACTAAAGGCACATCAGGATTTTGACGGAAATAGGAAGTGTTATCAACCACAACTGCTCCTGCTTTCACAGCGTAAGGAGCATATTTAGCAGAAGTTGAACCACCTGCTGAAAAGAGAGCAATATCCACGCCAGTAAAGGCATCTTCTGTCGTTTCTTCGATAACAATATCTTTTCCCTTGAATTGCAAGGTCTTACCAGCTGAGCGAGCAGACGCCAAAAAACGTACTTTTTCGATTGGAAGAGTTGATTCTTCCAACATCTTAATCATTTGTGCACCAACTGCACCTGTAGCACCAACTACTGCAACTGTATAAGCCATAAAATTACCTCTTTCAAATCTAAATTTATACAATTATACTATATTTTTTTTCAAAACAAAAGCAATTTTTCAGAAAATTCCTGCATTTTTATAAATTAAATATAAGGGTAGTTTTTTCAACAAAAAGAAGTTGGCCTTAAACCAACTTCTTTACTGTTTATTGTTTAGAACAGTCCAAGAGCTGTTCCATCTTCTGCGACGTCCATATTAAGAGCGGCAGGTGCTTTGGGTAAACCTGGCATAGTCATGACATCGCCTGTGAGGGCAACGATAAAGCCTGCTCCAAGTTTTGGTACTAGTTCACGAATGGTTACATCAAAACCACGTGGCGCTCCAAGAAGGGTTGGATCATCTGAGAAACTATACTGGGTCTTGGCCATACAAACTGGTAACTTGTCCCAGCTGTTTTTCACGATTTGAGCAATCTGGGTCTTGGCTTTCTTTTCAAAGACAACGTTATCAGCGCGGTAAATTTCGCGAGCGACAGTTGCAATCTTGTCTTCAATAGATTGATTATCATCGTAAAGTCGAGTGTAGTTAGTTGGTGTATTTTCGATAGTCTCAACAACTGTCTGTGCTAGCTCAACCCCACCTTCAGCACCGTTTGCCCAGACGCTAGCCAACTCAACAGGGACATTGATTTGAGCGCAGAGTCTGCGAAGTTCAGCAATTTCAGCTTCTGTATCCGCTACAAATTCATTGATAGCTACTACGACAGGAACGCCGTACTTGCGCATATTTTCAACGTGTTGAGCTAGATTAGCAAAACCAGCTGTTACTGCAGCAACATTTTCTGTGGCGAGCTGATCTTTTGCAACACCACCATTCATTTTCAGAGCACGGAGAGTGGCAACAACGACGATTGCTGATGGAGTAGTTGGAAGATTTGGTGTCTTGATATCCAAGAATTTCTCCGCACCAAGGTCAGCACCAAAGCCTGCCTCTGTGACTACGTAGTCAGCCAAACGAAGAGCTGTTGACGTTGCAAGAACGGAGTTACATCCATGAGCAATATTAGCAAATGGACCGCCGTGAACAAAGGCAGGTGTTCCGTAAATAGTTTGGACGAGATTTGGTTTGATGGCGTCCTTGAGAATGAGTGTGAGAGCCCCTTCTACCTTCAAATCACGAACATAAACTGGAATACGGTCATAACGATAACCAATCACAATATTAGAAAGACGTTTTTTCAAGTCAGCTAGATCAGTTGCCAAGCAAAGAATGGCCATGATTTCAGAAGCAACTGTGATGTCGAATCCGTCTTCGCGTGGAATACCGTTAAGTGGTCCACCTAATCCAACTGTTACATGACGGAGTGCGCGGTCATTTAAGTCCACAACACGTTTCCAGATGATACGGCGCTGGTCGATTCCAAGCTCATTTCCTTGATGAAGGTGATTGTCAATTAAGGCTGATAAGGCATTGTGGGCTGTTGTGATAGCATGCATATCACCTGTGAAATGGAGGTTGATATCTTCCATTGGCAATACCTGCGCATAACCACCACCTGCTGCGCCCCCCTTGATTCCCATCACAGGACCGAGCGATGGTTCACGAAGGGCAATCATTGTCTTCTTACCGATTTTATTAAGCGCATCAGCCAGACCGATACTCATAGTTGACTTTCCTTCACCCGCTGGTGTAGGATTGATAGCCGTTACCAAGATAAGCTTCCCGACAGGATTTTCTTGCACCGTTTTAATCTTATCAAAAGTTAATTTTGCCTTGTACTTTCCGTACAGTTCGATATCATCAAAGGAAATCCCTAAGGGTTCAACGATGTCTGTAATAGGCTGTAAGCTAACACTTTGTGCGATTTCAATATCCGTTTTCATTCTATCACCTCATAATCTGATAGTATTATCATAACAGATATTCGCGTTTTGTGCACGTGTTTTGTATATAAAAATTAAAACGTACGGATTTTATGGCTGTCCGTCACTTATATCTATATAATCGTATATTTTTATTCGTTTTTAAAGGAGGTCGCGAAGACTTTACGAAAAGAAGATTTTCTTGTACAATAAGAACATGAAAATTCTGATTACATCTGGCGGAACAAGTGAAGCGATCGATCGTGTTCGCGCTATTACCAACCATTCTACAGGGCAGTTAGGAAAGTTAATTGCCGAAACATTTTTGCAAACTAATTTTCCTGTTACTTTAGTAACGACGAAGAATGCTGTGAAGCCTGAACCACATCCTCTTCTTCATATAGTTGAGATTTCTAATGTAGAAAGTTTGCAGACCTGTTTAGAGCCTCTTGTCAAGGAGCATGACGTTCTTATTCATAGCATGGCTGTTTCTGATTATACTCCTGTTTATATGACAGGTTTGGATGAAGTGGAACAGACTGAGAATGTTCGTGATTTGCTAAACAAGAAAAATATAGAAACGAAAATTTCATCTAAAGAAGATGTTCAAGTGCTTTTCCTCAAGAAAACTCCAAAAGTCATCTCGAAAGTCAAGGAATGGAATCCAACTATCAAATTATTTGGCTTCAAATTGCTAGTAGATGTTTCTAAAAAAGAACTATTTGCGGTTGCACGGGATAGTTTAATCAAGAATCAAGTAGACTATATCATCGCCAACGACTTGACAGATATTTCTGCAGGAAGACACAAAGCCTTCTTGATCAACCAGAAAAGTGAGCAAATGGCAACAACCAAGGAGGAAATTGCCCAGCTCATTCTCGACACCATCTTAGAAAAGAGATAGTCATGGCAAATATCACACTGGCTGTAACAGGCTCTATTTCAGCTTATAAGGCAGCCGAACTTAGCAATCAACTTAGCAAACTCGGTCATCATGTGACTGTTTTAATGAGCCAGTCAGCGACGCAATTTATTACACCTCTGACCCTACAATCCTTATCAAAAAATTTGGTACATACAGATGTTATGCTGGAAGAAGACCCTAGTTCAATCAAGCATATCGACATCGCAAAGGAGACTGATTTATTTTTAGTTGCGCCCTTATCAGCCAACACTTTAGCAAAATTAGCCCACGGAACGGCAGATAATATCATTACAGCTGTTGCTCTCGCTCTGCCAGTTGGGAAACCGAAACTAGTCGCTCCTGCTATGAATACCAATATGTATCTCAATCCTGCTACCCAGCACAATCTACATCTTCTTCGCTCCTATGGCTTTGAAGAAATTAAACCGCGAGAAGCTCTGCTGGCCTGTGGTGATTATGGGACAGGAGCCTTAGCAGATATTGATACTATTTTAGAGAAAGTGAGACAAACTCTTCATGAAAAACAATAAATCTAGTTATGTTGCGACAGTTGCTCTTTTCTTTGCAACCATGCTAGTTATCCATTTTTTGACGTCTATTATTTTTAATATCTTACCTTTTCCAATCAAACCTACTCTAGTTCATATCCCTGTAATTGTCGCCTCTATTGTCTACGGCCCACGCATCGGTGCTACTTTGGGTGGACTCATGGGGATCATCAGTGTGGTGACCAATACTCTTGTTTTGTTACCTACTAGCTACCTCTTTACCCCCTTTGTACCCAACGGGAATGTCTGGTCACTAGTCATTGCTTTGGTTCCTCGGATTTTGATTGGGATTACTCCTCACTTTACTTATAAGTTTCTAAAAAATAAGTCAGGACTGATTGTCGCTGGTGCAGTTGGTTCTATGACCAACACGATTTTTGTTCTTGGTGGTATCTTCGTCCTCTTCTCCTCAGTCTATAATGGAAATATCCAGCTCATGTTGGCAGGAATTATTGGGACAAATGCTATCGCAGAAATGGTGATTTCAGCTATTTTGACACTTGCAATTGTACCAACCATGCTAAAACTAAAAAAATAAGGAAATAAGTCACGTGAGAGCGTGCTTTTTTCTTTTGAAAATGGTATACTGAAAGCGGTTAATATAATTTTCATTATGAAGGAGATCTAAATGACATATTCAGATAATTATCAGAAATGGTTAGAATTTGCGGAACTGCCTGACTACCTCCGTGAAGACTTGCTTGCCATGGATGAAAAAACAAAAGAAGATGCCTTTTACACAAATCTTGAATTTGGAACAGCTGGTATGCGTGGTTATATCGGTGCAGGTACAAATCGTATTAATATTTATGTTGTTCGTCAAGCAACGGAAGGTTTGGCAAAATTAGTTGAATCAAAAGGTGAGGAAGCTAAAAAACGTGGTGTTGCGATTGCCTACGACTCACGTCACTTCTCTCCAGAGTTTGCTTTTGAATCAGCTCAAGTCTTGGCGGCACATGGTATCCAATCGTATGTATTCGAAAGCCTTCGTCCAACGCCAGAACTTTCTTTTGCTGTTCGCCATTACAATGCTATTGCTGGTATTATGGTAACAGCTAGCCACAATCCAAAAGAATTCAACGGCTATAAGGTTTACGGTGAAGATGGCGGACAAATGCCACCTGCTGATGCTGATGCATTGACAGATTATATTCGTGCTATTGACAATCCATTTGATGTTGCCTTAGCAGACTTAGAAGAGGCAAAAGCTTCTGGTCTTATCAAAGTTTTGGGTGAAGAAACAGATGCCCTCTACTTGGAAGAATTGAAGGCTATCACCATTAACCCAGACTTAATTAAAGAGTTTGGTCGTGACATGAAGATTGTCTACACACCTCTTCATGGTACCGGTGAAATGTTGACTCGTCGTGCCTTGGCACAAGCTGGCTTTGACTCTGTGCAAATCGTAGAAGCCCAAGCAACTGCTGACCCTGACTTCTCTACAGTTGCTTCTCCCAACCCAGAAAGCCAAGCTGCCTTTGCTATGGCTGAAGAACTTGGCCGTCAAGTAGACGCGGATGTGCTTCTTGCTACTGACCCTGATGCCGACCGTGTTGGTGTTGAAGTTCGCCAGGCTGATGGCTCTTACTGGAACTTATCTGGTAACCAAATCGGTGCTCTTCTTGCCAAATATATCTTGGAAGCCCACAAACAAGCGGGTACACTTCCTGAAAATGCAGCTGTCTGCAAGTCAATCGTTTCTACCGAGTTGGTAACGAAAATTGCTGAAAGCTACGGCGCAACCATGTTCAACGTCTTGACTGGTTTCAAATTTATCGCTGAAAAAATTCAAGAATTTGAAGATACAAATAACCACACTTACATGTTTGGTTTTGAAGAAAGCTTCGGTTACTTGATTAAACCATTCGTTCGAGATAAAGATGCTATTCAAGCAGTTCTATTGGTTGCTGAAATTGCCGCCTACTACCGTTCACGTGGTTTGACCTTGGCTGATGGTATTGATGAAATCTTCAAAGAATATGGCTACTTTGCTGAAAAGACAATCTCTGTGACTCTTTCAGGTATGGATGGTGCAGCAGAAATCAAGAAAATCATGGATAAATTCCGTGGCAATGCACCTGAAACCTTCAACAATACAGCTATCGCTTTGACAGAAGATTTCTTGGAGCAAACAGCAACTTCCGCTCAAGGTGTAACAGCACTCACTACACCACCAAGCAATGTCTTGAAGTATACTCTTGCGGATGATTCATGGTTTGCAGTACGCCCTTCAGGAACTGAGCCAAAAATCAAGTTCTACATCGCAACTGTTGGCGATACACTTGAAGAAGCTGAAACAAAAATCGCAACTATTGAAAAAGAAATCAACGAATTTGTTGGATAAAACGAAAACCACCGCTTGGTGGTTTTCGTTTTATCAGTTCAAATTTTCAATTTCTAGAGATTGTTTTATATGTACCGATTGTCATTCCTATCCATTTTTTGAAAGCTTGAGGTTCACTATATCCCAAAAGACTAGAGATTTCATCAGTTGTTAATCCCATTTTGATGTAGGAAACAGCCATTGATTTTTGAACTTTTTGTACTTGATCTTTGAAGCTAGTTCCCTCATTTTTCAAGTAGCGTTGCAAACTTCTTGTACTCATGCCTAATTGCTGCGCCACGCTATCAATGGAAAAATTGCCGCTAGGAATTGCTGTAAATAGCTGGCCCTGCACATAGGCGATCAGATTAGAGCTAGTCTCCGCCTCTGCCAATTGACGACTTAGTTCAGGCTCCAAATACTGCTACATGATATTATTCTGAGTTAGAAAGACTTTTTCTAAGTCTTTTATATCAAATACTAGACGGTTGCTATCTGACTTTTGAACAGGACAAGCTAAAATCGCCAAACTCTCCTCCTCATAGTCAAAAGGTGTTTCAACAAACAATGGAGTAATTTTCTGACCAGACCCTTGTCTAGCTAAGTCTAGGAGTAAGAGTTGTTCGTTCAAAATTGTAAACTTAGGTAGCTCTAGCTGATTGATGACAAAGGAAAATTGGACTGAAACGGTAGTATCTGCCACAAGTATATCCACTTCAACAGGACCGACTAGCTTTTTAAAATGAGTAAATCGTTCCAAGGCTTCTAGGCCATTTGCTGACATTAAGGCTGCGAAGATAGGTGGCATAAACAATTGAATGTTATGAATTTGACTGAGTTGACGTATAGCTTACTCTGGTATTTGGCTATCCAAGTCCTGCAAAAACTTGTAATAGTCCATGGGCGCTAAATCTAGCTCCTCTTGCCACAAATACTTAGACAGCCCAGCATTCTCCAAGACTAGTCCAAGGTCAATACCAATTGACTTGAGGAAATCTTGAAATTGATGAATTAGTGTTAATTTCATATAATACCTTATTTCATTTGTGAAAGCATGATACGGTCGTAAACACGGTCACCAAGAATACGACGAATTCCTAGTAGAAGGTGTGATCCTTGCCCAACCAAGTAACGTGTTTTTGGATTTTTAGTATTGATAATTTTTTGAACAGCATTTGAAATAACTTTTGGATTTGATCCTTTTGCTGGTGGATTATCCATAGCTTTAATATAAGCATTTACTACATCTTTATACGGGCCAGTTTGTGATTCAAAGGAGAAGTTGTCACGCACACCTTGGTTAAATCCAGTGTCAATCATTCCTGGTTCAAGTACTACAACATTAATATTGAAGGCTTTTAATTCAATACGAAGGCAGTCGCTATATCCTTCAATAGTATGTTTAGAAGCATGATACCAAGCTACAAGTGTACCACCCATTGATGATGTATTGATGATTAATCCATCATTTTGCTTACGCATATATGGTAGAACTTTTTGCGTCAAGCGGGCAACACCGTAAACGTTAACTTCAAATTGCATTTGAACATGTTCCATAGGCATTTCTTCAACTGGGCCGTAGAGTCCGTAACCAACATTATTCCAAAGTACATCGATGCGTCCTTGTTCTTCAACGATTGCTTTAATAACTTTTTCAATATCGTCTTCATTTGTGACATCCATTCTCATGACATGTCCACCTAATTCAGCAAGATTTTTCATTTTATCAACTGAACTTGTAACACAATATACAATGTGTCCAGCCTTGATCAAACCAGCTGCTGTGATTTTACCCATATCTGATGACGCACCTGTGATTAGAATTACTTTTTATTAGACATTTTTATTACCTCTTTGTTTTGATAAATCAATTTTAGCACAATATACGCCAGGAATAACAACATTTGACGTCAACATTGTATCAATTCGCGCCAAAAAAGAGGCATATGCCTCTTTTAGATTTCTAAATGGGAAAGTTCATTCTCTATAACAATCATTAAAAATTAAAATCCTATTTAGCTACCCTTAGTGCAAATTTCCTACTCTTAATAATGATTAAAATAAGTCGTAAATGTAGTTCAAACTGTTATTCTGAAACCAATAATAGACTTAGTAAAGCCTACTTAAGCGCATTAGCCCTTCTTATGATGTAGTAGGGTAGCAAGGCTAATAAAGTGATGATAAACAATAGACAAATGAGTTATTAGTTGAGCACTAGAGAATGAACCTTCCTTTTAAAACAGAGGTTTTCTTCTTAGTTATCATCTTTTTTGTCCTTTTGACAGGGCATAAATTTCTTGTTTTTCCTCCAAAAATCTACACAATCCGTAAAGATGATATCCTAATCAGAAAGCCAAGGAGTAAAAAATTATACCTATGAGGGCACCTCCCTCATTTCGCTTATATTATACCTCTTTTTAAAAACGCTTTCAAGTAATTGTGTGCAGAATTTGAAATATTTTTTACTGCTCCGCTTTCCCTTTCAAATAAGACTCCCACAGTTTCTGTTGAGGTTTGGCAAAGGGATAGGAATGAAAATCTTCAACTGAAACCCAGCGTAATTCGCGGTCTTGAGCAAGCTTTCCTTCTATCAAAACACCTTCAGCCAAGTCAACCTGCCATTTGCGATGACTAAAAACATGTTGGATCGGTAGAAATTCTGCGTCTTGCCAATCAACTTTTTGTCCATAGGCTTCTTCAAATGTCCCCAAGATATCTGTTTCTTCTGCCACTTCAAACAGATTGATTTCCTTTCTTGCTGGAGCAAATTTTTCAATTAGGGGGAAAGACCAGAACCCTGATAAGAGTCCGGCAGCTGTATTTTTCTCCAACAAAAATTGATTTTCTTGATTGCGGATAATATAGGCCTGATAATAGACAGGAACTGGCTTTTTCTTGGGTGCTTTTATAGGATACTTGTCCATGGTACCATGTAAATAAGCTGCGCTGAATTCTTTAACAGGGCTTTCTTCTGGACGAGGATTGACAGGCGCTTCAATATCAGAACCCAAATCCATCAAGGCTTGGTTGAAGTCACCGGGTCGCTCGGGATCAATCAAAATCTCCATCATAATTTGGAAAATTTTACGGTTGGCTGGAATCCCAATGTCATAATCAACCTCGAACAATCGACTGAGAACCCGCATAACATTACCATCTACGGCAGGTTCGGGAAGTCCAAAGGCTATACTCGCAACTGCACCTGCTGTATAGGGGCCGATACCTTTCAGACTAGCAATTTCTTCATAAGTCTGAGGAAATTGTCCATCAAACCTCTCTACCATCTGTTGAGCTGCCGTTTGCATGTTGCGCACACGGGAATAATAGCCCAATCCCTCCCAGACTTTTAACAAGGTCTCTTCCTCTGCTGCTGCCAAATCAGCAATGGTCGGTAGCCGATATAGGAAACTTTCATAGTAGGGAATAACTGTATCCACACGCGTCTGTTGGAGCATGATTTCTGACACCCAAATCGCATAGGGATCAGATGTTCGTCGCCAAGGCAAGTCACGTTTATTCTTGTCGTACCATTCTAACAAAGCCTTACGAAAAGAGATTATCTTCGCCTCAGGCCACATTTCAATTCCAAATTCTTTCAAATCTAACATATAACTAGTATAGCACAGACTGGAAAATTTCAAAAAGCTGAAGATTTCTCTCCAGCTTTCTAATCTTCTATAGCTCCCTGACTTTGGATCATATTGTAATAACATCCTTTACTTGCCATGAGACTATCGTGCGTTCCTTGTTCGACAATAGTGCCTTTTACCATAACTAGAATCATATCTGCCGACTGAATGGTAGACAGGCGGTGAGCAATGATAAAGCTGGTTCGTCCTTCCATCAACTTTTCAAAAGCTTCCTGAATGAGGACCTCCGTCCGTGTATCAATAGAGGAAGTCGCTTCATCTAAAATCAAAATTTTAGGAATATGGACAAAGACACGAGCAATGGCCAGTAGCTGACGTTGCCCTTGCGATAAGGACTCGCCAGCGTCAGCGAGATAAGTATCATAGCCGTTCGGTAATTGACGAATAAAGAAATCAGCGTTTGCTGCTTTAGCGGCTGTAACAATCATTTCTCGGCTGGCTTGAGGAAATCCATAGGCAATATTGTCATGAACAGTTCCCGTTTTGAGCCAGGTTTCTTGCAAGACCATGCCAATCTGACGTCGGAGAGAGTCACGACTGTAATTTTTAATCGATACGCCATCGATACGAATATTCCCTTGATTGACATCGTAAAAACGCATGAGGAGGTTGATCAGAGTAGACTTTCCTGCTCCCGTTGGCCCGACAACTGCTACCTTACTTCCTGCTGGAATATCCAGATTTAGATGTTCGATCAATTTTTGCCCTGTTTGATAGGAAAAAGCTACATTTTCAAAAGAGAAAGCACCTTTAATATCCGAAAATTGCAATTCTCGAACATTCTTTTCTTCAATAACTTTTTGGTCCAAAATATCAAACAAGCGCTCTGCACAAGCAAGTGCACTCTGTAATTCTGACAAGACAGACGAAATATCGTTGAAGGGTTTGGTATACTGATTAACATAATTCAGGAAGGTAGTTAAGGAACCAACCGTAAAGTTTCCCTGCATAATCCGCCAAGCCCCAAGCCCTGTCAGCAGAGCATAGATGGTCGCATTGACAAAACGAGTAACAGGATTGATAGTCGAAGAGGAAAAAATGGCTTGTTGTGAATGCTGCGCATATTGACTATTAACTACCTCAAATTCACTTGTAAACTGTTCTTGTGCATTGAAAGCCTGCACCAGTGAGAGATTTCCCATACTTTCTTCTAAAAATGAAGCTTGCGCCCCACGAGATTTGGTTTGCTCGCGATAGTAGTAATAACTTTTTTGAGCAATGAGTCGGGCTAGAAAGAGAGACAGAGGCGTTAAAGCCACCACGACCAACATCATCCATACATCTAGCTGCGCCATGGTGACAATGGTTAGGAGAATGGTTAAAACTCCTACCAAAAATTGATTGAAAATCATGACCAGCCCATTTGTCAACTGCTCGCTGTCAGAGGAAATACGTGCCACCAGATCGCCTACACTCTGTCTATCTAGATAGCTG
Organism: Streptococcus hepaticus; assembly: GCF_043656315.1. Lineage (NCBI taxonomy): Bacteria > Bacillati > Bacillota > Bacilli > Lactobacillales > Streptococcaceae > Streptococcus > Streptococcus hepaticus. Next base: position 46,860 of record NZ_JBINIY010000009.1, on the reverse strand, counting down.
AGTGGTAATTGGTGCAATTTTTCAAAAACTTGCTGCCGTAACTCTTTCATAGCAGTATAGATAATCTGATTAGTCAAAAGAGGAATAAACCATTGTACAAGTGTATTGAGTCCTACTACCACTATCATCTTGTAGAGAATCGTCAACAAATTTTTCAGCTCTTGACTGTCTAACACAGTATCAACTGCTTGCCCGATTAAAATCGGCAGATACACTGTCAACAGAACTTGTAGAATTGTTCCCAGCAAGATAAAACTTAATCTCAGAGGATACTTGGTCATCAACCGAAGCAAGTTTCTTAGGGTTGGCTTTTTATCTCGTCGTTTCATGAGCACCTCCCTGATTTTGCTGCGAATGATGAATTTCTTGGTAAATTGCACAGGATTCTAGTAACATCTGATGTGGACCAAGCCCAACTTGATGCCCTTTATCCAATACTAAAATCTGGTCAGCCCCTTGCAAACTATTGGTCCGCTGAGAAATCATAATAAGTGTTTGCTGTGGTAATTCCCGTCGAATGGCCGACAAGAGACGACTTTCAGTTAAATAATCCAGGGCTGAAGTTGAATCATCTAGGATTAAAACCGGCGCTTCTTGTAAAATAGCTCGCGCAATAGTCAATCGTTGGCGTTGTCCACCAGAAAAATTTCGTCCAAAAGCTTCTACTCTTGCTTCCAAACCGCCTTTTTCTTCTACAAAATCCTTGGCTTGGGCAATTTCCAAGGCCCACCACATCTTTTCTTCTTCTGCATCCGTCATGCCCAAGGTCAGATTAGAAGCGATACTGCCACTAAATAATTGAGCTTTTTGTGGGACTAAAGCAAATAGTTTACGCCAATCCTTCAAATTTTTAGGAGGAACTCCTTTTTTGAAAACTGCAATTTGCCCCTGACTTGGCTGATAAAAGCGTAAGAATAGCTGAACTAGACTTGATTTTCCTGAACCAGTTCCACCAATCATACCAAAAAAATCACCCTCTTGAATAGAAAAGTCAAGATTCTCTAAAGCAGATTCTACCGCGGTAGGGTAGGTAAAGGTCAGATTTTCAGCAAGGATTTGTTGAGTTGGAAATGGACAATCTTTGACAAATAAGTCGGCCTCCAAATCTTCGGATTTCTGGTTGAAAATTTCCTGAACACGTTTGGCACTGATAAAGGTCTGGTTGAGTGTTGTCACGACCATAACCAATTTGACCAATTCTACTAGAATTTGTAGAAGATAGTTTATCAAGGCAACCAACATCCCTTTCTCCAGTGCATTATCCGCAATAGCCAGTTGCCCCTTCCAAATCAAGACGACCAGTGTCAGATTCACTACTAGGTAAGTAGCTGGTGTCAGCAAGGCAGACCAGTAGCCTGCTCGAATTTGTAATGTTTTATACTGAGAGTTTTTTTCAGTAAAGTCTGTAATTTCCCTGTCCCTTTGCACGAATGCACGAATGACTCGCATGCCCAGACTATTTTCACGGATAGCACTAACCATCTTGTCCAATCCAAGACGAATTTTTGAAAAATAGCCTGCTGAAATCTGCGAGATAATAATCACAATGACAAGCAAAATGGCAATCATGAATACAAACCAGATAGACAGGCGGGGACTGATAGAAAATGCCATGAGCAGAGCGCCAAAAACTACAATTGGTGCTCGTAAAAAGAGACGAAGAAAAATGTTGATACCTGTTTGAATCTGTAAACAATCGCTCGTTAAACGAGTTAAGAGGCTAGCACTAGATAGCTGATCTTGGCTCGATTTCGGGAGAGAAAGAACTTTCTGATAGAGGTCCTGAGTTAATTGCTTGGTGTAACCAACGGCTGCTTTAGCAGAATAATACTGGGCAATGAGCGCCACCACTACACCTACAACTGCTAATCCTATCAATAACAAAACTAAGGCAACCAAGTTTCCCTGATTGCCATGTGGAATGATTTGATCAACAATTGCTGCAATCACCAAAGGGACAAACAACTCAAAACAGGCTTCGAGTAGCTTAAACAAGGGAGCTAGAACGGACTCCTTTATATAACCTTTGAAATAGCGCAATAATGATTTCATATTTTACAACGCATCTACTGCTTGTGCTGCAGTGATAATTCCCAATTTATAAACATCTTCTGAGCTACAACCACGTGACAAGTCGTTGACTGGTTTGTTTAGACCTTGAAGGACTGGACCAACCGCGTCAAAACCACCTAAACGCTCCGCAATCTTATAAGCAATGTTACCTGCTTCAATAGCTGGGAAGATGAAGACATTAGCTTGACCAGCAACAGGGCTATTTGGAGCTTTCAAACGAGCTGTATTTGGCTCAAGAGCAGCATCCATTTGCAATTCACCGTCAATCAAAAGATCTGGACGAAGTTCATTTGCAATACGAGTTGCTTCTACGACCTTATCAACGTGTGGTCCTGAACCAGAACCTTTTGTTGAGTAAGAAATCATAGCTACTTTAGGATCGATACCGAAGGTTTCAGCTGTTGCTGCTGAGTTAATCGCGATTTCAGCCAATGTTTCAGCATCAGGATCAATGTTGATAGCACAGTCACCAAAGACGTATTTGTGCTCATCTTTGACCATAAGGAAGACACCTGAAGTACGTTTAACGCCTGGTTTAGTTTTGATAATTTGAAGAGCAGGACGAACAGTGTCTGCTGTTGAATGAGCAGCACCTGAAACCATACCTTCAGCTAAGCCCATTTGTACCAACATAACACCAAAGTAGTTGACATCACGCAAGATAGTGTCTGCTTGTTCTTCATCCACTTTTCCTTTACGAAGGCTAACGAATTCTTGTTTCATATTTTCAAAGTTAGCGTAATCGTTAGGATTGATGACAGTGATACCTGGGTTTGAGAAACCAAATTCTGTCAAAAGAGCATGTACTTCTTCAGGAACACCCAAGATGATTGGCTCAGCCAAACCTTCGAATTTCAAACGAGCTGCTGCACGAACAACACGCTCATCAGTTCCCTCAGGAAAAACAATACGAAGTTTTTTACCAACGATTTTGTGTTTCAATTCACCAAATAAGCTACGAATTTCCATTTTTATACCTCAAATTATTATTTATTTCTTGACTATGATAACGCTTTGAAACTTATTTGTCAAATGACTTTTCTTCTTTCTGAAAAGAATCCACAACTGCTTGGAAATCTGCTGGTAATGGGCTTTCCAGTGCCATCATTTTTTCAGAAAACGGATTGAAAAATTCAAGTCGATGGCAATGCAAAGCTTGGCGCTCAATCCCATAATCGAGGCTTCCGCCATACAGATCGTCTCCTAGAAGCGGGAAACCAATATGAGAGAAATGAACACGAATCTGATGGGTGCGGCCTGTATGCAGTTGAATATCTACTAAATGTACATCTCCCCATGATTGAACAACTTTATATGATGTGTGGGCATATTTGCCCGACTTGGTCACACAGCGGGTAATAATACTGTCGTCAGGACGTCCAATCGGAGCAATGATATCCCCTGTTTCCTCTAAATGTCCCGCTCCACGCACTAAAGCATAGTAGCGTTTATGAATTTGTTTTGCTTGTAGTTGCTTATCGAGGCGAGCATGGGCATAACCGTGCTTAGCAAAAAGCATGAGGCCTGATGTGTCCTTGTCTAAACGTGTGACGATGTGGACCTGTTTATTCTCATACCCTTGCTTCAGGTAGTATGATTTCACAAAATTAGCAATGGTGTTGGAGTGAAGGATGCTGGGAATTGAAGCTACTCCATAAGGTTTTTCAATGACCATAAAATGTGGGTCTTCGTAGACAATGTCCAAAGGAACATCAACAGGTGCTAAACTCCCCGTCACATCTTCTTCGCTGGGAATATCGATGGTCACACGGTCTCCAATTTCTACAAGGAAAATGGCATTCTGCCGAACGCCATTCACCTGAATATCCCCACCAGCAAACTTGATTTTTGCTAGAAGAGACTTCGAAATATCATGCTTTTTCAAGAAATTTTTGACCTTCATCCGCTGATCAACAATAAATTCAAACCGCATTATTCCACCTCTCCGATAAAAGCATCTTTGACGCGATTCCAGAAACTGGTGTGGCGAGGAGTAGCTACGAAATTGATTTTATGGTTGTCAATTTGATAATCAATTTGTTCAATATTGTCGTAGACAAAGGTACGGTTATCAATAGCGATTGAATAACGGTCATCGTGTTGCGGGTCGATGACAATCTTGTCCTTTTTCGGAACTACGATTGAGGAACCCAAGGTACGATACACTCGGTTATTCAGACTGGCTACTTCTGCAATTTGTAAGGCTTCAATGGTCGGATGTAAAACAGCACCTCCTAAAGATTTATTGTAAGCAGTGGAGCCTGTTGGTGTTGACACAGCAATGCCATCTCCACGGAAACGTTCAAAAGGGACACCGTTGATATGGATATCTGCCACCATGGTTTTAGACAAACGCTTAATCGTTGCTTCATTGAGGGCGCGTGCGGTCACAATTCGTCCATCTAGCATACGAATTTTCACATTGAGAATGGGGTAAGATACCTTAGCTCCCGTATCCAATTTCAAATTTTCGACCAACTCATCTATTTCAAAATCACGGTAATCAGTATAAAATCCTAGGTGTCCTGTATGTACACCGACAAAACGAACTTTATCTAGAATATTTTCATACTTGTGAAAAGCTGACAAGAGCATGCCATCACCACCGATTGAAATCACAATATCAGGATTTTTCGGTGTCATGATAAAATTGGCATCTTTTAATTTATTCCATAATTCCTTGGAAACAGCTTCACTCTTTGGATTTCTGCTACTGAGCAGGGCAATTTTTTTTCTATCTGTATTCTTCATCTGTATCGTCACTATTTCCAACACCGTCATTTAATTTGCGGTGAGCAGGGTCAAAAAGAGCTTGTGCTTCTTGAATATCGTCGCGGATTTTCCGCATTTCTTCGTCTAATTGATAGGCAATTTTAGCAGTTACTTCTAGGCGCTTCTTGATTTCTTCCGGGAAATTTCCCTTGTACTTGTAATTAAGCGAATGTTCAATCGTTGCCCAAAAATTCATGGACAAGGTCCGAATCTGAATCTCTGCCAAGACAACCTTATTCCCGTTGATGGTGTCAACAGGATACTCGACCACTACATGGTAGGAACGATAACCCGAAGCCTTCATATTGGTAATATAATCTCGTTCATGGACAATCTGCATATCCTTGCGCTTGCGAATAATTTCCAAAACTTCTTCCACGTCATCAACGAACTGCACCATGACCCTAACACCGGCAATATCCTGCATGTCTTGAGCTAGATTTTCTTCCTTGATGTGGCGTAAAACCATCTTTTCCTTGATGGATTCGATCGGCTTAACACGACCTGTTACAAACTCAATTGGTGAATGACGATTCGCCTTACGATACTGCTTCCGAATCCCACGTAACTTAATTTTTAGCTCGCCTACTGTTTGAATATAGGGGTCTAAAAATTCTTCCCAGTCCAACTCCATCTATTCTCCCTTCGAATTCTCTTCTTGTAAAAATTTCATTTTTCGTATAGAATAACAAGGACTATTATACCATATGAAAGGCATTTCCTCTACTGAAAATGAACCACCTAGAAATCGAATACAAAACCCTCTTATCACACGAGGAGTACCAAAAACTCTTGCCTGAGTTTGCTGAAATTGAGTCTGTTGAGCAGACAAACTACTACATCGACACACCAGATTTTGATATGAAAGCCAATCGGTGCTCTCTTCGCATCCGTACTTTTTCAGATGCTGCTGAACTAACCTTGAAAATTCCACAAGAAATTGGCAATATGGAACACAACCAAGACCTGAAATTACAGGAAGCACAAAGATTAATTACTGAGTTTCAACTGCCTAAGGGACCGATCAAAGACTTATTAACTGATAAAGCAATTCCTATTGAAAACTTGGCAGTCTGGGGATTTTTGACGACAAAGCGCCTGGAAAAAATGTCTGACTTCGGTCTCATGGCCTTAGATGAAAATACTTATCTTGGACAAACCGACTATGAGTTGGAAGTGGAAGTTTCAGATGCAGAAGCTGGTAAAATTGCCTTTGACAAATTCCTTGAACATCACCACATTCAATTCAAATATGCCAGCAGCAAGGTTGCCCGCACCGCTGCTCAAAAAAAATCAGCTAAGTAGGCTGGTTTTTTATTTTTAAACATGAAATAAATAGAAAAATTTGGTAAAATAAAAATATTGGAAAACTGTATGGCCAATCAGGTCATCTTAGATAATGAAGGAGTTATTTTGTCATGGTACAACCTTACGGCGATAAACAAATCAAATTGTTCGCTCTAAATGGAAATAAAGAAATTGCTGAAAAAATTTCAGAAGTTTCTGGTATCCCTCTCGGAAAAATGTCTTCTCGTCAATTTTCAGACGGTGAAATTCAGATCAATATCGAAGAAAGTGTCCGCGGTGTTGATGTTTACATTATCCAGTCAACCAGCTATCCAGTTAACAACCACCTCTGGGAATTGTTGATTATGGTGGATGCTTGTGTTCGTGCCAGTGCAAACTCAGTTACAGTTGTCATGCCTTATTTTGGTTATGCACGTCAAGATCGCACCGCTGCTCCTCGCGAACCAATCACTGCTAAACTCGTTGCCAATATGTTGGTTAAAGCAGGTGTTAATCGTGTGGTAACCCTTGACCTTCATGCGGTTCAAGTACAAGGCTTCTTTGATATTCCAGTTGATAATCTCTATACTGTGCCACTTTTTGCAGAGCACTATACCCGTAAAGGATTGACAGGTTCTGACGTTGTCATCGTTAGCCCTAAAAATTCTGGTATTAAACGTGCACGTAGCTTGGCAGAATACCTTGATGCACCAATTGCTATCATTGACTACCCACAAGATGATGCAGATCGTGCAGAAGGCTATATTATCGGTGAAGTAGCTGGTAAAAAAGCAATTTTGATTGATGATATGTTGAACACAGGGAAAACCTTCTCAGAAGCTGCAAAGATCGTCGAACGTGACGGCGCAACTGAAATCTACGCTGTAGCAAGTCATGGACTTTTCGCAGGAAATGCGGTTGAATTATTGGACGCTGCTCCTATCAAAGAGATTTTAGTAACGGACTCTGTAGCAAAACAAGAGGTAATGCCAAAAAATATTGCTTTCTTAACAGCTAGTGAACTGATTGCTGACGCTCTCCTTCGTATCCATGAACGCCGTCCAGTCAGCCCTCTCTTTAGTTTCCAAAAGGAAAAGAAAAAACAATAGGAGCTCAATCATTGATCTACTTAGACAATGCTGCAACCACTCCACTTTCAAAAGCAGCGCTGGATAGTTTGCTCCAAACTTCACAGGAAGTTTTCGGTAATCCTTCTAGCATCCATAACTTCGGCCGAGCTGCTAATAAAATTCTCCGCGAAGCCCGCGAGTCTATCGCTAGTGCTCTAAAGACCAATCCAAATAACATCATCTTCACATCGGGAGGCTCTGAAGCCGATACACTGGCTATTCAAGGCTACGCTCTTGCCAATCAGCATAAGGGCAAACACTTGATTACTACAGCTATCGAGCACCATGCTGTCCTACATACCATGGAATATCTTGAAAAGCGCTTTGGCTTTGAAGTGACCTATATCCAGCCAGTTGACCAAGAAATCACTGCTCAACAGATCGCTGAAGCATTGCGACCAGATACAATATTGGTTAGCACCATGTTTGCTAATAACGAAACAGGCATGATTCTACCCATTCAAGAAATTGGAAAAGTCTTAGCAGACCACCAAGCCATCTATCATGTAGATGCTGTTCAAGTTATTGGAAAACTTCCTGTTTCCCCTGAAGAGTTGGGTATTGACATGCTCTCTGCATCGGCTCATAAATTCCATGGTCCAAAGGGACAGGGTTTCCTCTACAGTCGAGTTCCAAATTTTGATTCGCTGATTCATGGTGGTAAGCAGGAACATCAACACCGTGCTGGTACTGAAAACCTAGCTGGTATCACTGCCATGGCTACTGCTTTGATAGAACAATTAGCTCATCAGAAAAAAGATTATCAAACCGTTTTAGAGTTGAGAAACTATTTCATCACTGGATTGCAAGACTTGGATTTCTACCTTAATGAATCCCTGCTAACACTTCCGCATGTGCTGAATGTTGGATTTACTGGTCAACTGAATGAGCAACTCCTGATGAGGCTAGATTTGGCTGGTATTGCCGTTTCAAGCGGTTCTGCTTGTACAGCGGGTGCGGTGGAAAAAAGTCATGTTTTAACGGCTCTTTACGGAGACAACTCACATCGCCTCAGAGAATCACTACGCTTTAGCTTCTCTGAACAAAATACAATACAAGAACTGGATTATGTCATTCAGACCTTAAAAGAAATGATTGGAGACCAAAAATAATGGCATTTGAAAAAATGGTCACTCTCAAGGATTGTGACTACACTTATGAAATTAGTCCATCTATCAAAAAATACACTTTGCGTGATAACACTTTTGAACAAACTCAAGTTGGACATTTTCAATTGACTCGTATGTTGGAAGAAGTTCCAAATTCTAATCAAGGATTCCTTTTGAAAATCATTTTAAACAAAGATTTATCTGGTTTCAAAATCAATATTACTGACAAATCTGGTTTGAAACTGGTCAATATTTTTAAAGAAGGTGCCAACAAAGTCATCCAAGAGAAATTTTACTTCCTTATGGATAGCTTAGTTGACCGTGATATTTTCACAAAGAAAGCCGCTAAATGATTGAATTAGAGTATTTGGATTTCTATCAACAAACCCGAAAACAGACATTTGATACTTTCGACGAGCTACTATTAGCATTTTCCGGCTGCTCTACTCTACCTGATCACCTCAAGGTTGTTAGTCTGACTCAGAATGGCCAAAATCTTGGTTACACTGGGTTAATCGGCGACTTGTACCATTTCTTGAAAGAAATTGATCCTAAAAAGTAAAATACAACTTAAAGAACTTGAGACTTTTGGTCCCAAGTTCTATTATTTTGATCCTTATTTGCTTTCCTGTCGAATAATGTCAATTATTTTATACTGCGCTTCTTTGGCCTCTTCAATCGGATAGATTGGATAGACATGGTTCATATCCTTTGCTTCGATTAACTGATCACCTGGTCTTCTCTCTTTCCAATTTTCATGAAAGAGAGCAATATCGGGATAGAAAATATCATGCGTACCTGTGAACATCGTAATTTTTGCAAGACCTGCCATATCTCCATACATCGGACTGACATAGGGGTGTTGAGTGTTGTTTGCACCACCGGCCCAAAGAGTCCCCACACGCTTCAAGCCCCAAGCAGATAGAATTGGATCATCCTTTTCAAAAGCAGTAATGGCTGGATTGCTCATGGTCACATCTAGCCAAGGGGACAGAAGAATGATGTCTTTAGGCTGCTCTAAAAATCCACGGTCTTTCTCTTCACGAATAGCTTGGGCTAATCCAAGAGCAAGACCTCCCCCAGCAGAATCTCCCATGATGGTCACATTCTTAGCAGCGGTTTCTTGAAGAATATCGCGATATAAGTCAACTAAATGTGGCATAACATCACTGTATTTGTAAGTTGGGGCCTTTGGATAAATCGGCAGTACAATTTTAGCATCTAAACTTCTGGACAGTATATTGAGCATTTCGATATGGTAGCTTGTTGGATTATTCAAATATGAGCCACCATGTAAATACAAAATAACTTTTTGACTAGCTGGATTTGGTGCCTCATTCCAGCTGTGGATCTGCATTTGATAGGTTGTAGCATCTGTCTTTAAATCGCCATTTACCTCTGATGGCTGTAAGTCAAAACCTTTATTGGCCACTTCACCAGCACTTTTGACGTAATGATCAAACTCCGCTTCATTTTGTGGGCTATAATATTTTTTATCTCCCTTTATCCAAAAATACTTTTCAATGAGCCAGCTATACCAAGAGCGTTCTTCAGCCTTTGCTGTTGCTGTAATTCCTAATGACAGTGCCAAGGTCACGATTACACCTGTATAGAGTAACTGTTTTTTCATATTCTTCTCCTTTTTCCTTTTACAATATTTTCTCACAATATTATTAATATCATCTTATGCTGAACTAAAGATTTTCCAAAGAAGTAGAATTTATAAACAGATCTTTGCCTATTTTACTTCCTTTCTGCGCTCTAATTGTTGCTTTTTTCACAAACTTGTTCTAAAATAAAGTATAAAGAACTGAATGGAGAAAAGATTATGAAAAACGGAAAAGAAACAGCTATTCCTCGTGCAACTGCTAAAAGACTTTCATTGTATTATCGGATTTTCAAACGTTTCCACCGCGAAAATATCGAAAAAGCAAGCTCAAAAGAAATTGCCGAAGCTATTGGTATTGACTCAGCAACTGTTCGTCGTGATTTCTCCTATTTTGGTGAGTTAGGGCGTCGTGGTTTTGGATATGATGTCAAAAAATTAATGGACTTCTTCGCAGATATCTTGAACGACAACTCTATTACAAATGTAATGCTGGTCGGTGTCGGAAATATGGGTCGTGCCCTTCTCCACTACCGCTTTCACGAGCGCAACAAAATGAAAATTGTCATGGCTTTTGAAGCTGATGGCCATCCTGCGATTGGAAGCATTGATGAAAATGTGCCGATTTACGCTATTTCTGAACTCAAAGAACGCATTGCACAAGCTAATGCTCAAACTGCTATCCTGACCGTACCAAGTTCAAAAGCTCAAGAAGTTGCGGACATCTTGGTCGAAGCTGGAGTTAAAGGAATTCTCAGCTTCTCACCAGTCAATCTAACTGTTCCAAAAGATGTCGTTGTACAGTATGTGGACTTGACAAGTGAGTTGCAAACTCTTCTCTACTTCATGCGTAAAAACTAAGCTTATGAAGCAAGTTATCATTGGAATTACGGGCAATCAGTTCATTGACAAAGAAGACAAAGTCTCTCCTCGAATGTCCTACTGTGCAACTGGATTTGCTGAAGCGGTGCGAGAAGCAGGTGGCCTTCCTATTGTCATGCCGCTAGCTGAGCCTAAATATGCTGCCCAGTATGTGGCCATGATTGATAAATTGATTTTAACAGGGGGACAAAATGTTCTCCCCCACTTTTATAATGAAGAGCAGACCATTATCAGCGACGATTACCTGCTAGAACGCGATCTCTTTGAATTAGAATTGATTAAAGAAGCACGTTTGCAAAACAAGCCTATTTTAGCTATCTGCCGTGGGCTTCAGCTATTTAATGTTGCCATGGGTGGTAGTCTTCATCAAGATATTCCCAGCCATTGGCAGGAAATGGAAGCAGATTTACCGCAGCATCAAATTGATATTCTAGAAAATACAGTATTATCAGCTATTTTAGGAAAATCAGCAAGTGTCAACTCCTTCCACCATCAAGCCATAAAAGACCTCGCTACCAACTTAACAGTTATTGCGACGTCTAGTCAAGACGGAATAATTGAAGCTATAACAACGAATGACGGTAGGCCGTTTTTAGGTGTTCAATGGCATCCTGAACTCATGCGGGGAGTAAATTCTCAGCAGCAGGCTATTTTTGACTACTTTGTTCAAAAACTTTAAGCTAATTCGCTTTCTTCTCGGAAGCTATAATAGTCATCCTGGCCCACAATCAAGTGGTCTAAAAGTACGAGTCCTAGTGTTTCACAGGACTTTTTTAATTTGTCTGTAAAAAGCAAATCATTTTTACTTGGCTGTACAGACCCTGATGGGTGATTATGGATGATAATAATAGAGGTTGCCATGCATTTGACGGCATAGTGCAGGATTTCTCTTGGTTCCGCAATACTTCGGTTTACGCTTCCAATAAAAATGGTGCGCTGGGAAATAATTTGATTTTGGGTATTGAGGTACAGAGCAACCAAGTGTTCCTGTTTTTTCATCCCAATTTCTTGAATCATCTTCAGAGCCAGTTTCTCACTTCCCAATATCTGCTCCCGTTTCTGTAATTCAGACTGATTGATTCGCTTCCCAAGTTCGATCATGGCTTTGATTTCTATAGCTTTCACACGACCGATCCCCGTTAATTCTTGGAGTTCTTCCAAAGAAAGGTCAGCTAACGAAGACAAGGTTTCTAATTTGGAGAGCAAATGATTGGAAACGACAGAGACTGGTTCTTTTCGGGTACCTGTACGGATAAAGATGGACAATAATTCCTGATTGCTCAGCTTCTCTGCGCCCACTTCTACTAAGCGCTCTCTAGGTTGCAGGGACTGTTCTTGAAATGATACTTGATACATAAGTTCCTCCTTACCTAATCTATTCGTAAAAAAACTGAAGTCCGAAGACCTCAGTTTTACAATTGAATTTGATTATAGGATTGTTCAAAATATTTCAGAACACTTGATGTGACATCTTTATAAGAGAGCGTCTCTGTCAAATCACCTTGAACAATGATTCGCATAGTGGCATCCAAATCCTCACATGTTACAAGTGTGATATTTTTTTGATCAAGAACATCTTCAACAACATCAACACGATCTGGTGCGACCGTCTCAACTGTCGTAATAGTGTAGACATAGATATTTTCTTTGTCTGTTACATAAATCTTCATACCACTTTTGGCATTATCAAGAGGAGAAAAGAGTGTATTACTTGCACCTGTCATCCCAAAAATGTGGTGACTAGCTAAAGCATAATTACCTTCTCCCATTTTTTGCTCCTCTTTCATAGTACCCGCTCCATACATCAGAGCTGTATTAGAAAGCCCCTTGAAAATCGGAAGATTGATTTTCAAATCAGGAATTGCAATACCGCCAATAACTGGTAATTGCTGCGCTTCCCATTGAGCTTTGATAACATTTTCCGTTGAAATGGATTCAACTTGCTCAAAATCAAAGGTAGTCTTAGCTGCTTTATTCTTTTCGATATCTTCTTTTGAAACCTTGGAAATTTGATAGCGGTTAGTATTGCTTGCAATGAACATATTCCGAATCGAAGTATTAAAAATCAAAGCTAGCGAAATCAAGAACAAGATTGTAAAAAGAAGAATCCGCCAAATCTTAAATGGTTTTTTACTTATTTTCTTACGTCTAGACATTTTCTCCCACAACTACTTCTTCTTTATCTTCAGCGGCATCTACAAGGGCAAAGGTAACAATTTTAGCCTCTTCATCCAAACGCATAACCTTCACTCCCATGGTTGAGCGACCAGTTTGAGAAATATTGGCAACTCCAGTTCGGATAATCACACCCGTATCTGTAATAACCATGATATCTTCATTGCCAGAAACAGTTGTCAATCCTGCCAATGAGCCATTCTTCTCAGCAACATTGAGGGTCTTAATCCCTTTACCACCACGACCTTTAGTTGGATACTCAGTGGCAGGAGTTCGCTTACCATAGCCTTTCTCGGTAATAACTAGGACTTCCTGCTCATCAGTAATGGTTGTAGCACCTACCAATACATCGCCTTCACGGAGATTGACACCACGGACACCTGTTGCAGAACGACCCATATTTCGAACGACAGATTCCTTAAAGCGAACAGAATAACCTGATTTTGTCCCCATAATGACATCAGCTTGGCCATCTGTCAAGAATACGTTGATTAGTTCATCATCATCTTTAAGGTTTAAAGCTTTAAGACCATTTTGGCGGATGTTCCCAAATTCGGAAACGCTAGTACGTTTCACCAAGCCTTGACGGGTTGCAAAGAAGAGGTAATGATCATTTTCCTGATCTTTAGTGACATTGATAATTGTCTGAATGGTTTCATTGTCCTCTAATTTCAGCAAGTTAACGACTGGCAATCCTTTGGCGGTACGGCCATATTCAGGAATTTCATAGCCTTTCAGACGATAAACGCGTCCTTTATTGGTAAAGAAGAGCAGACGGTCGTGGGTGCTGGTTGAAACCAATTCACGGACAAAATCATCATCCTTGACACCCGTACCTTGAACACCACGGCCTCCACGTTTTTGAGCATGAAACTCATCCTGAGCCAAACGTTTGATATAGCCTTTATTAGACAAAGTAATCAGTACATCTGTTTCTTCAATCAAGTCTTCATCTTCAAGAGAAAGCACTTCACCGACCATCAGCTCTGTACGACGTGGATCAGCATATTTACGTTTTACCTCATTAAGCTCGTCTTTGACAATCTGTACAACACGCTCTGGTTTTGCCAAAATATCTGCCAAGTCAGCAATCAAAGCCAACAAGTCATCGTATTCAGACTGAATCTTATCGCGTTCCAAACCTGTCAATCGACGCAAACGCATATCTAATATAGCCTGACTCTGACGTTCTGTCAATTCAAATCGCTTCATCAATTCAGCTTGAGCAATGGCATCTGTCTCTGAATCACGAATAACACGAATGACTTCTTCAATGTGGTCCAAGGCAATCAGCAAACCAGCCAAGATATGAGCACGACTTTCAGCCTTATCCTTATCGAATTGCGTACGACGGGTCACCACTTCTTTTTGGTGCTCAATGTAGGCTTCCAAAATTTGGCGAACTGACAAGATTTTTGGCACACCACCTTGAATCGCCAGCATATTGAAACTGAAGTTGGTTTGTAATTGAGTTAACTTGAAAAGATTGTTCAAAATAACATTGGCAGACGCATCACGGCGAACTTCAATGACAAATCGAACACCTTCACGGTTGGATTCATCACGGACAGCCGTCACACCTTCAATGCGTTTTTCCTGCGCCAAGCGAACAATATGCTCCAAGACCTTGCTCTTGTTGACCATGTAAGGAAACTCTGTTACAACAATTCGCTCACGGCCATTTCCAAACTCTTCAATCTCAGTCTTCGCACGTAGAACAATGGAACCTTTACCAGTCTCGTAAGCACGGTGGATACCTGATTTCCCCATAACAAGGGCACCAGTTGGAAAGTCTGGTCCAGGCAAGACTTCCATAATATCACGCGTTGTCGCTTCTGGATTATCAATCAAAAGATTAACAGCGTCAATGGTTTCCCCTAAATTGTGCGGTGGAATATTGGTCGCCATACCAACGGCAATCCCTGTTGTACCATTGACCAAAAGGTTTGGAAAACGAGCTGGAAGAACTTCTGGTTCACGCTCACTAGAATCATAGTTGTCCGCAAAATTAACCGTATTTTTATTAATATCACGCAACATTTCCAGCGCAATCTTACTCATACGAGCTTCTGTATAACGCTGTGCAGCGGCACCATCACCGTCCATGGAACCAAAGTTTCCGTGGCCATCTACCAACATGTGACGATAGCTCCACCATTGCGCCATACGGACCATAGCTTCATAAATGGCACTATCTCCGTGCGGGTGGTATTTACCCATAACGTCACCAGTAATACGGGCTGATTTCTTATGTGGTTTATCAGGTGTGATGCCTAGTTCGTTCATTCCATATAAAATACGACGATGAACAGGTTTTAAGCCATCGCGTACATCTGGAAGAGCCCGCGCCACGATAACACTCATGGCGTAGTCAATGAAACTAGTCTTCATTTCACTCGTCAGATTGACATCCACTAAATTTCTATCTTGCATTGAAAAAATGCCTCATTTCTACTTGAAACTATCTATATAATTATACCATAATTCTCTCCCTTTTTCTGTCTCCAGCCCTTGCAATGTAAACATTTTCACACGACCTTTCATTACTGACAAACTGTCCGAAAAGTGCTAGAATAATAGATGGTTGGGACAATGTCCCAAATAATTCAAAGGAGAATTGTAGAAACATGACTGCAACCAAACAACATAAAAAAGTGATCCTTGTCGGCGACGGTGCCGTAGGTTCAGCTTACGCTTACGCCCTCGTTAACCAAGGTATTGGTCAAGAATTGGGTATCGTTGATATCAATAAAGACCGTACACAAGGTGACGCAGAAGATTTGAGCCACGCTCTTGCTTTCACATCCCCTAAAAAAATCTATTCAGCTGATTATTCAGATGCACACGATGCAGACCTCGTTGTTTTGACAGCTGGTTTGCCACAAAAACCGGGTGAAACTCGTCTTCAATTGATTGAGAAAAACCTTCGTATCAACCAACAAATCGTTAGTGAAATTGTTGCTTCAGGCTTCAACGGTATCTTCCTTGTTGCTGCTAACCCAGTTGATATCTTGACTTACTCAACTTGGAAATTCTCAGGTTTCCCTAAAGAACGCGTTATCGGTTCAGGTACTTCACTTGACTCAGCTCGTTTCCGTCAAGCTCTTGCTGAAAAAATCGGTATCGATGCTCGTTCAGTTCACGCTTACATCATGGGTGAGCACGGTGACTCAGAATTTGCTGTTTGGTCACATGCTAACGTTGCCGGTGTTAAATTGGAGCAATGGTTGCAAGACAACCGTGACATCGATGAGCAAGGCCTTGTAGACTTGTTTATCTCAGTTCGTGACGCTGCTTACTCAATTATCAACAAAAAAGGTGCAACTTACTACGGTATCGGTGCTGCGCTTGCTCGTATCACTAAAGCAATCTTTGATGATGAAAATGCAGTACTTCCACTTTCAGTATTCCAAGCAGGTCAATACGAAGGTGTTGAAAATGTCTTTATCGGTCAGCCAGCTATCGTTGGTGCACACGGTATCGTACGTCCTGTAAACATCCCATTGAACGATGCTGAATTGCAAAAAATGCAAGCTTCTGCTGCACAATTGAAAGAAATCATGGATGATGCTTTTGCAAATCCAGAAATTGCTGCTTCAGTAAAAAACTAAGTTAAAAAGAGCCAGATGGCTCTTTTTTTCTGCAATGATTACTAATATTTTATAAGATGATTTGAAAATGGATCAAAATAGTAAAACATGCCCCATCAATAATCACAATTTAGGTACTTATCAGAAGTTAAAATGGTCTAAAATACATCCTAAACATCATAAAGAGTACAAAACAGGCAAATATTACAAATACTGCAATCCCAATTCTGTTCTGTAATTTTCTCTTCTTCTGGAAATCTGCTAACTCATTCTCTAATTCTTTTAACATATCTTCCAATGTAGCTCTATTTTAAGGATTTTTTTCAGAAACAAGTTGCAGTTTCACTTGAAATATCTTGTCTTTCACTCCTTCCTCAATCAACTACTCATTTACTATTGTTTTTGCATTTGAATGATGGGACTGAAAGTCTTGATGATTGAAATTCATATTATCCATAATAAAATCTCCTTCATAAAACAGAAAACGCTATTATTTTATATGATGAATGGGAGTGGAAAGAACTCATAGCAATCAACAAAGAGTTCGTTTTCCCACCCCCGCACAGTTGATTAGGCTATCTTTGAAGCTTGAAAAGCGAACAAAGATGCCAATCAACCACTGCGTCTTGCAATTCTAGCTCGAATAAAATTAGGAGTTGGACTTTTTGCCCAGCTCCTATTGTTTATTTAGACTTGATATAGTTAACACCATCAGCTTTTGGAGCAACTGATGAGCCAAAGAAGGCTGCTAGTGCAACAATTGTAATGAGGTATGGTGCAATTTGCAAGTAAACTGTTGGAATGGCTGACAATCCAGGAAGCTGACCACCGATAACGGCCAAACTTTGTGAAAGTCCAAAGAAGAGTGAAGCAAGCATCGCTCCGATTGGATTCCATTTACCAAAGATAACAGCAGCCAAAGCGATAAAACCAGAACCAACAATCGTGGTTGCTGAGAAGTTAATATTCACTGACTGAGCACTTACAGCACCACCAATACCGCCAAGGAATCCAGCAATCAAAACACCTGCATAGCGCATAGCATACACATTGATACCAAGTGTATCAGCCGCCTGAGGATGCTCACCAACTGAGCGAAGGCGCAAGCCGAATTTTGTCTTATAAAGGACGAACCATGCGACAAATGTTGTTGCAATCGCTACATAACCCATGAGACTTGTATTTTTAAAGAACAAATCACCCAATACAGGAATTTTTTCTAGACCTGGGAATGAAAATTTACCGAAAGATTCACGGATTGAATCTGTTTGACCTTTTCCGTAAATTACTTTTACCAAGAAAACTCCTAAGGCTGGTGCCAAGAGGTTCAAAACTGTACCAGATACAACGTGGTCAGCTCGGAAGTTAATGGTTGCAACAGCGTGAATCGCAGCAAAGACAATCCCCGCTACTCCTCCAACTAAGATTGCTAAAAGAGGCGTCATCTTACCGAAACTCTCTGCAAATTCAATATTGAAAACAACACCTACAAAGGCACCAATTACCATGATACCTTCCAACCCCACATTAACAATACCAGCACGTTCAGAGAAGACGCCACCAAGACTGGTGAAAATCAATGGTGCTGAATAAATCAACATTTGCGAAATCAGCAAAGAAAAAATTGTCATTAAACTCATTATTTTGCTCCTTTCGCTACTTTTTTACGACTCATCATGCGTTCAAAGATAAATTTCACACCGATAAAGAAGATGATAGAGGCAGTCACAACGTTAATTAATTCTGACGGAATACCTGCACGAACCATACCAGGTGCGCCTACAGAGAGCATTCCGAATAGGAAGGCTGCAAATGGAATTCCCAATGGCGCATTCGTAGCAAGGAGGGCTACAGACATACCATTGAAACCAATCGCCAAGTTTCCGCCTTGAATATAGACATTTTGGAAAGTTCCAAGACCTTCAATAGCACCACCGATACCAGCCAGTGCACCGGAAATAACCATTGACAGGATGATTGTGCGTTTAGCAGACATACCTGCATATTCTGAGGCAGATGGATTTAGACCAACTGAACGGATTTCAAATCCTAGAGTAGTTTTCGTCATCATAAACCAAATCAAAACAACTGCAATAATCGCGAAGAAAAAACCGATATTCATACGAGAATTTTCTGTCAAAGCTCGCAACCACTCTGTCTGATAAGAAGCATTTGCCGAAACGTTAACAGAAGAGTCTGTATTTTTCATCAAGCTGTCAGAGAAGACATCACGAATGATGTAGTTACAGCTATATAGCAAAATGTAGTTCATCATAATGGTAACGATAACCTCTGATGTACCAAGAAAGGCACGGAGGATACCAGGAATAGCACCTGCAATTCCTCCAGCAATCATGGCAATCACGACTGTCATCGGCACCATAATCAAACGTGGTAAATCAGGATTTTCCAAAGCAAACCAGGCTGAGAAGACCCAACCTACCAAGGCTTGACCTGGAAGACCTACGTTGAAGAAACCTGCACGACTAGCTACTGCAAAACCAAGTGCTGTAAAGACAAGCGGTGCCATAGCTCGGAAGATTTCCCCGATAGATTTTGTTGTACCAAAAGCAGAATAAAATAGTTCTTCATAGCCCCAAATTGGGTCATATCCAAAAATCAACATAATCAAGGCTCCAAGAAGAAGACCTGAAATTACTGCCAAGATTGGAATCACTAAGGCTTGATTTTTCTTAAGCATCTTGCGCTCCCTTCTCAAGTTTTCCTCCAGCCATCAAGACACCAAGTTCTTGCTTATTAGTAGTAGCTGGATCTACGATACCACTGATATGTCCATCATGGATAACAGCGATACGATCTGATACGTCAAGGATTTCATCCAGTTCAAAGCTAACTACAAGCACAGCTTTCCCCTTATCCCGTTCCGCAATAATCCGTTTGCGGATATACTCAATCGCACCGACGTCCAAACCTCGAGTTGGTTGGCTAATGATTAACAAATCTGGGTCACGGTCAATCTCACGGGCGATAACAGCCTTCTGCTGATTACCACCTGACATAGCACGACCTGTTACCACTTCGCTAGCAGCACGAACATCAAATTCATCCATCAGCTTACGTGCATAGTCGTTGATTTTACCGTAATTGAGAAGACCATTTTTTGAAATTGGTTCTTTATAGTAAGTCTGAAGAGCAAAATTTTCTGCTACAGTCATATCTAAGACCATACCATATTTGTGACGGTCTTCTGGGACGTGACCAACGCTTAATTCAGTGATTTTGCGAGGAGTTTTTCCTACAACGTTTTCCCCTTTAATCCAAATTTCTCCAGATTGAACTTTTCGAAGTCCTGTAATCGCATGAATCAGCTCACTCTGACCATTTCCGTCAATCCCTGCAATACCAACTACTTCTCCTGCACGGACATCTAGAGACAGGTTTTTAACTGCTGGAATCCCACGATTTTCGTGTACAACCAAGTTTTTGATAGAAAGAATAGTTTCTTTTGGATTAGCTTCAATCTTTTCCGTCTTGAAGGAGACTGCACGACCAACCATCCATTCTGCTAAGTCAGCATTACTTGCTCCAGCAACTGGCACTGTCTGGATAGATTTACCACGACGAATGACCGTCACGCTATCTGCAACTGCACGAATTTCATCCAATTTATGGGTAATGAGGACGATAGATTTACCTTCTTGAACCAAGGTTTTCATGATTTTCAAGAGTTCTGTAATTTCAGCTGGAGTCAATACAGCCGTTGGCTCGTCAAAAATCAAAATATCTGCACCACGATAAAGGGTTTTAAGGATTTCTACACGCTGCTGAGCCCCCACTGTAATGTCAGAAACTTTAGCAGTTGGATCTACTTCCAAACCATACTTAGCAGATAATTCATTGATTTCTTGAATGGCTTGTTTGAGATTGAGCACACCATTTTTAGTGGTTTCACTCCCCAAAATAATATTTTCAGCGACTGTAAAAGCATCTACCAACATAAAGTGTTGGTGTACCATTCCAATCCCTAGGTGAGCTGCTTTTGATGGTGAATCGATTTTCACCACTTGTCCATTGATGGCAATTTCACCAGAAGTTGGTTCCAATAAACCAGAAAGCATGTTCATCAGTGTGGACTTTCCAGCACCATTTTCCCCAAGAAGCGCATGAATTTCGCCGCGTTTGACAGTCAAATTAATATGGTCATTTGCAACAAATTCACCAAAAATTTTGGTGATTCCACGCATTTCAATGACAGTTTCATTTGTCATATCTATCTTCCTTTCAGACTAAAATTTTTGTCAGTAAAACCTACCAAATACGCAAGTAACTATGATAGGCTTTACTGAGAAAAATTTTCTCAGTAACATAGCGAAAGGGGGGCGAGACGAGTTAAGTCTCTGCCTCCCTTTTCTACGCTATATTCTTATTTTTTCTTTGGAGTTTCTGGAATTTCAACTTTACCGTTCACGATATCTTCTTTGGCAGCAGCAACTGCTTTCGAAGCTTCTTCTGAAAGGTTAGTTTCAGCCAATTCTACACCTTTATCTTTCAAAGTGTAACGAACTGTTTTACCGCCGTCAAACTCACCTTTTTGAGCTTTCGCAGCAATATCTTTAACTGAAGTTCCTACTTGTTTCAATGTTGAAGCCAATACAAAGTTTGATTTCTTACCATCTTTAGATGTATATTCACCTTCAGCAGCTTGGTCACGGTCAACACCGATTACCCAAACTTTATCAGCTTCATTGCGTGATTCATTTTCAGATTTTGCAGCTGCAAATACACCGTTACCAGTACCACCTGAAGCGTGGAAGATAATATCAGCACCTGCTGCGTATTGAGCAGCAGCGAGTGTCTGGCCTTTCGCAGCGTCTGCAAATGAACCTGCATAGTCAATTGTAATCTTGATATCTTTGTTTACAGATTTTACACCTTCAACAAAACCGGCTTCAAAACGGTCAATGATGACACCTTGCATACCACCGATAAAACCTACATGATTTGTCTTAGTAGATTTTGCAGCTGCAACACCTGCAAGGTAAGAAGCTTCGTGGTCAGCAAAACCAACGCTTACTACGTTTGATTGTTCAACAACTGAGTCAACGATAACGTATTTTGTATCTGGATTATTTGGAGCTACTTCATCAATTGCACTTTCCAAGGCAAAACCGATACCAAAAACAAGGTTGTAACCACCTGATACAGCAGAATCAAGGTTCGTGATGTATTCTGATTCACTATTTGATTGGAAGTAAGTATAACCTTTACCTTTTTCAAGGTTGTTATCTTTACCCCAAGCTTGCAAACCTTCCCAAGCAGATTGGTTAAATGAACGGTCATCTACACCACCGACGTCAGTGATAACAGCGGCTTTAATAGATGAAGAATCTGATGATGATTCAGATTTCTTAGCAGTACGACTGCTACATGCTGCCAAACCAAGGACAGCTACAGTAGCAAGGCCTAAACCAACAACTTTCTTGTTCATGTGAATGAACCCTCCTAAAAATCTTTTGGCAATAATTTGCCGAGTAAATTTGCTTGCAGTCTCTGACTGCTCACAGCCTATTTCAGGTCTGTGAATGAATAAGGAAGTAACTCCTGGACTGTCATCACGACGGTCGATCGATCTTCAGCGACCAAGGTCACTGGTAAATCCTTATCAAAAAACTCTACCATAACTTGGCGACAAGCACCACATGGTGAGATTGGCTGTTCGGTTTTTCCGAATATTACCAATTCTTTGAATTCTCTTTCTCCTTCCGAAATGGCTTTAAAAATCGCAGTCCGTTCACCACAATTGGTCAAACCGAAAGAAGCATTTTCAACATTACAGCCCGTAAAAACACGACCATTTTTGGCAACTAAAACAGCACCAATCGGAAAATTCGAATAGGGCACATAGGCATTTTTACTGGCTTCAATAGCTAAATCAACCAGTTTAGTATCCGCCATCTGCTTTCAATCCTTCCATGATTGCCACACCAGATGAGGCACCAATACGAGTTGCACCTGCTTCAATAAAGGCTTCTGCATCTTCCAATGAACGAGCTCCACCAGATGCTTTCACTCCCATATCAGCTCCTACAGTTTGACGCATCAAGGCTACGTCTGGAACAGTTGCTCCACCTGTAGAGAATCCAGTAGAAGTCTTAACAAAATCTGCACCAGCACGTTGAGCTGCCATGCAAGCTGCAATCTTTTCTTCATCTGTTAATAGGCATGTTTCAATAATGACTTTCGTCAAAGTCCCATTTGCTGCTTCAACGACCGCACGGATATCTGCTTCAAGAGCTTCCACATTTCCAGCTTTCAACTGACCAATATTGATCACCATATCGACTTCATCAGCACCGTTTGCAATCGCATCTTTTGTTTCAAATGCTTTTACAGCCGGAGTATTTGCCCCCAAAGGGAAACCGATAACTGTACATACTTTGACATCGCTATCTTGCAATTCTTTAGCTGCAAGACTAACCCATGTTGGATTGACACAGACACTTGCGAAGTCATATTTTTTTGCTTGTTCAATCAGTGTTAAAACTTGCGCTTCTGTTGCATCAGGTTTCAAAAGTGTATGGTCGATATATTTATTTAATTCCATTTTTCTTTCTCCTATTAAGAAATGATTTCAATAATTTCTTTGATTTGAACCACTGCGTCTTCTATTTTAACATTTTTTTGAAAATCTGTAAGCATATTTTCAGAAATATTTTGGCTGGCATAGATTGTTGCAAGTGGCTCTCCGACTACGATGGCTTCCCCTACTTTTTTATGGAAAACAATTCCTGTTTCATAATCAAGTGCATCTGTCTTCACAGCACGTCCTGCACCTAATTTCACGGCAAAAAGACCAAATTCTAGAGCTGGTAAAGCTGTAATAGTTCCCGTTTTTTCTGCTCGAACTTCTACTTGATGACTCACTTGAACTGGACGATACAAATCTTCCAAGTCACCCCCCTGTGCAACGACCATTTCTTCAAATTTCTTGAGCGCTGCGCCATTTGTCAAGTGCTGACGAACTTCTTCAAGAGATTTATCGACATTGGCAAGCCCTAACATGATTTGAGCCAATTCACAAATAAATTCTGTGACATCTGCTCTTCCTTTTCCTTGCAAAATATCCAAGGCTTCAAGGATTTCCAAACGATTTCCGATACTAGTACCGACTGGTTGTGACATATCTGTGATGACCGCTACCGTCTTACGTCCAACAGCCTTACCAAGCTCTACCATAGTACGCGCTAAGACACGAGCATCTTCAATATTCTTCATGAAGGCTCCCTCGCCGACAGTAACATCTAACAGAATGGCATCTGCTCCTGCCGCAATTTTCTTAGACATGACAGAACTGGCAATCAATGGAATGGTATCAACTGTGGCTGTTACATCACGCAAGGCATAGAGCAATTTATCTGCCTTCACCAGTTTGTCTGACTGACCGATAACCGCAAGACCTGTTTCCTGCACTTGACGGATAAAGTCTTCCTGTGTCACTTCAATTTGGTATCCTTTGATAGACTCTAACTTATCAAGGGTACCTCCAGTGTGACCCAAACCACGTCCACTCATTTTAGCAACTGGCACATCAAAACTTGCTACAAGAGGGGCTAAAATCAGGGTTACTTTATCCCCTACACCTCCCGTAGAGTGTTTGTCTACTTTAATACCTGCAATAGCAGATAAATCAATTTGCTCACCCGTAGCGACCATGGCCATGGTTAAGTCAGAAATTTCACGTGTTGTCATCCCTTTGAAATAGATAGCCATAGCAAAAGCTGACATTTGGTAATCTGGAACGGTTCCGTCTACATAGCCATTGACCAACCAAGTAATTTCTTCCTTCGTGAGTTCTAATCCGTCTCGTTTTTTTTGAATTAAATCAACTGTTCTCATCTTTCACACTTTCTAAAATATAATATCCTTTGTCTTTTTTAAGAATTTGACAATTCCCAAAAATTTCCTCCATTTTTGCCTTTGCGCTAGGAGCACCCTGCTTTTTCTGGATAACAATGGTCAAACTCCCACCAGATACCAGATGGTCATAGGAACCTGAAATCACTTCATGAACCACAGCCTTACCAGCACGAATAGGCGGATTTGAAATTACATAATCAAATTGACCTGTGACATTTTCATATATATTTGACTGGAAAATAGAAGCTGAGACATGATTTTTCTCAGCATTCTTCTTTGCTAATTCGAGTGCACGGTTATTGATGTCAATCATAGTAAGCTGGACACTAAAAACCTTTCCTAAAGTCAAACCAAGTGGACCGTATCCACAGCCCACATCCAGAACTTTTTTATCTTTTTCAAACTCTAAGCTATTCAAAAGAACTTGACTACCATAATCCACCATTTTCTTACTGAAAACTCCCGCATCCGTCAAAAATGTCATAGGAGTATCCAATAAAGTCACTCGTAATTCATGGATATCGTGAGCGACATTGGGATTTTTTTCATAATACATATTTGTCATATTTACATTATACCACTTTGTAAAAACGTTTACAAGATGTTTTACAATACTATTAAATCATGCTACAATGTTGCTATGAAAAATGAACTATTAAATTTTGAAAAAATCAAGCGAAAAACCTGGCAAAAACTGCATCGGAACACAACTGTCCCTTTAACACAAGAGGAACTCAATTCCATTAAAAGTTTTAACGATAAAATTTCTTTGCAAGAAGTTTTAGATGTCTACCTGCCCTTGACCAATCTCATTCGGATATACAAGAAGGCTAGTGAGGATTTAGCATTTTCAAAAAGTTTGTTCTTGCAAGCACGCAATCGCCCACAGCCTTTTATTATCGGGATTGCTGGTAGTGTTGCGGTTGGAAAATCAACCACTAGCCGCTTACTTCAAATCCTTCTAGCTCGCACATTTAAGCATGCAAAGGTTGAGATGGTCACAACCGACGGCTTTCTTTTCCCAAATGACATCCTTGAAGAGCGAAATATTTTAGCTAAAAAAGGATTTCCTGAATCCTATAATATGGAACTGCTGTTAGATTTTTTAGACAATATCAAGAATGGTCAGAGTTATGAAATTCCTGTTTACTCTCACGAAGTCTATGATATCGTCCCCGATAAACAGCAAAAGATTGACGCGCCAGACTTTCTCATTGTGGAGGGAATCAATGTTTTTCAAAATCCACAAAACCAGCGCCTCTATGTCAGTGATTATTTTGACCTAGCCATCTATGTGGATGCTGACGTGGAAAATATTGAAAATTGGTACCTGGAACGGTTCCAAAAACTGCTAAAATTAGCAGAAACAGATCCAAACAATTACTACCATCGCTTTACCCATTTGCCTTTTAATGAAGTGCTGAGCATGGCTCAAGACACTTGGAAAAATATCAACCTAGCAAATTTGGAAAAGTATATTGAGCCGACACGTAGTCGAGCAGATATCATTCTTCACAAGGCGCAAAATCATGAGATTGATGAAATTTATTTGAAAAAATAGATTTTACTTGCCAAGAAGAGTATTTTCCGATATAATGATATGGTTAGTACAGAAAAGGGTGGAGGTGAAACCATTGGCAAACATTAAATCAGCTATCAAACGCGCTGAATTGAACGTTAAACAAAACGAAAAAAACTCAGCTCAAAAATCAGCTATGCGTACTGCAATCAAAGCATTTGAAGCTAACCCTTCTGAAGAGCTTTTCCGCGCTGCAAGTTCAGCAATCGACAAAGCAGAAACAAAAGGTTTGATTCACAAAAACAAAGCGAGCCGCGACAAAGCACGTCTTTCAGCTAAACTTGCTTAATAAAAAAGAGCCCTGTGGCTCCTTTTTTTGTCCCTTGAGGAGGGCTTATGAAAATTGTTATTATCGGTTACAGTGGTGCTGGTAAGTCTACTTTGGCTGAAACTTTATCACGACACTATCAACTAGCACTTCTTCATTTAGATCAGATTCGTTTTGCGCCAAACTGGGAAATGCGTTCAGATACTGACTTTTCCAATGACTTGAACCGTTTTTTAGATAACCATGACTCCTGGGTCATTGATGGACTCTACAGTCGGTTTAGTCTAGAGAGACGTTTGGAGGAAGCTGATCAGATTATTTTCTTGAATTTTGATCGTTGGACAGCTCTCTATCGCATTCTAAAGCGCTATTGGACCTACCGTGGAAAGGTTCGCTCTTCTGCTCCTGCTGGCTGCCAAGAAAAAATTGACTGGCCTTTTCTGAAGTTTGTCATGATTGACTCTAGAAAGGCTGTTCGAAAAAAGCTCTATGCTGATATTTCTTCAACATACCTTGAAAAAATGATCATTCTTAGAAATCAGCAGGACATTGATGCATTTTTACAAACCAAAACCTTATCTAGCAACGATTAGATAGGTTTTTTATATTTAAAATTCTAAGCAATAGGCTCATCATTATATCCGACGGTATCTTGCCCAATCTAATTATTATCTTGGAATTCGGACTTCAAAAATAGATCCTTGTGGTAGATTATCTTGCACCGATATTGTTCCATCTAGACTGTCTAAAATTTGTTTTGCTAAAGATAAGCCTAAACCAAAACCACCTTTTTGGCGTGTACGTGCCTTATCGACCCGATAAAAACGATCGAAAATTTTCTTCTTGTCTTCATCACGGATACCAAGACCATTATCTGTCACACGATAAATCAGCTGACGATCCGTCGCAACAAGCTCAATCTTAATATGGCCATTTTCATCGGTATATTTCATGGCATTGTCAAATAGAATTGTCATGACCTGCTTCAAGAGGATTTTATCCGAATAAATTGCTGTCCATAAATGATGATGAATCTCGAGAGTTTTACCATTTTCTTCTGCAATCAGCTGGTAATTTTTCAGCACTTTTTCAAAGAAGCTAACGGGAATATCTACTAAATTAGGCTTCAATCCATCATCACGCCTTGCTAAATTAAGCAGATTGGTCGTTAGCAAACGCATATTTCGTACTTCTTCCAAGCTTGAGGCAATACTCTCACTAGAATCCAAAATGGTTGCGTCTGGATTACGAAATAGACTTTCCAAACGATTTTGCAATACCGCAAGTGGGGTACGCAATTCGTGGCTAGCATTTTCCACAAAGTCCTTTTGTCGTTGGTAACTAATCAAAATTGGACGGACACTAACCGTTGCCAGATAAATACTGGCGACAATAGAAATCAGCCAGAAAACAATCATAACAACGATGACGGTTGTTTCATAGGAAGAAATAGCCTCTCGAATCTGGGTAGTATTAAACAGTACAGTGACATATTGGACATTGCTGACAATTGATAGGGCTTTTTGCTGAGGCGTTAGTTTGATGGTCATTTTCCGATAATACTCTTTCTCACCAAACAGACTCTCAACCTGAATTTCTTCAATATCATTGACATGTGATTTGTTCAACTTGAGACTAGATAAACCTGACAAGATATCGACATTATTCATAATTGCGCCATCACGGTTATATAATATAATGTAATAGTTTGTATTGAGGGCGAGTTTTGGTCTGCCATCATCCGCATTAGCATTAAACCAATTGACATCGGGTACGGTTCCTCTTGCTAAGGCAAAGTTAATCACTAAGCTAGGATTTTCATGGATTTGATCGAAGGTCTCATCAGACGTATGATACATAGTCGCACGCATGAGGTTCAAGATGATGACGGACATAAGCCCGAAAATCAGTGTAAAAACAGCAAAATAACGGATAAAGTATGAAAAATTATCCGTATGAAGTCCTTTTTTTAGTTTATTCAGCATTTTTTAGAATATAACCAACACTGCGAAGAGTCTGTAGATTGTCTCCGAAAGTGGATCCTTTCAATTTTTTCCTAATCTTTGATACATAAACTTCAACGACAGAGATGGTTGTATCACTATCAAATCCCCAAAGGCGGTCAAAAATCTGTGTCTTTGGTAAAATGACATTTTGATTCTGTAAGAAATAAACCAACAAATCAAATTCTTTTCCTAAGAGTTCCATATTTTTTCCGTTCACAGTTGTGGTGTTGGTTGCTAGATTGACAGTTACATCTCCATAGGTCAACGTATTTTCATTGAACTTACCTGTACGTTTTAAGAGAGCTTGAATACGCATTTTCAGCTCTTCCAAGTAAAATGGCTTGGTTAAGTAATCATCTGCTCCAAGTTCAAATCCTTGTCCTTTATCGTCTAGCCCTTCTTTAGCTGTCATGATCAGAACTGGTGTTGTCACATTTTTCTCTCTCAATTCTTTTAAAACTTGAAAGCCATTTTTTTCAGGCAACATCAAATCTAAAAGAACGATATCATAAACGCCAGATTCGGCTTCATAAAGCCCTTCTTCGCCATCGAAAACTTGCATGACATCTGCAAAGTCATCCAAAAAATCAAATATGGAGTTCGATAAACTCAAATCGTCTTCCACCAGTAACAATTTAATCATATCTTTTTCCTCCCTACCTCTTTATACTCTATTCTCTTATTATATCACGAACACTGAAAATTCATGATAAAACCAATATAGTGACAATGTAGCACAATTGACTTAAATTATTCTAAAAGCTGAAGGGTAATCTCCTCCAGCTTTGGTCTATAAACAAGCGATGTTAAGTAAGTTTTGCTAGCATGTAAGCCCCCATGAGATTTGCCTCTCCATGGAAATGACAGGGCTTAATACTAGGAATGTGAGGAATATCAGGGTTTACTGCCTGAATAGCTACTAAGGCTTTTCGAACTCCTGCAATAAATTCTTCATTTTGACTGATAGAGCCTCCTAGAAAAATATCCTTGGTTCCTAAACAGTAGAAAATATTGATCAGGCCTAAGGCTAATTTGTCATACATGTTCTGAAGAGCTGCTTGGCAGACTGCATCTCCTTTTTCTGCAGCAGCATATACAGCTAGTCCGTCCCAGTCTTGACTGGCTTTCCCACGGCGAACACGCGCCACCATATTACCAGTTGAAGCCTCTTGAGACCAGTTGGTCAGAGGATTTGACAGCATATAGCCAAATTCGCCAGCATAGCCTTTCCAACCTCTCATCAATTTTTTATCCAATACAACGGCACCGCCGATTCCTGTCCCAATCACGACACAAGCAAAATTTTCCAATTCTTCTTGAGCAGCCAGTTGACTCAGCCCAACACAATTGGCATCATTTTCCATAAAAATTGGGTACTGCAGATGTGCCAGTAGGTCAAACCAAGAAGGGCCATGAATATAAGGAACAGCACTAATCCCTTCAACAATACCCGTTTCAGGATTGACAGAACCAGGCAAACTGATAGCAATCGCCGTCACTTCTGAAGTAGAAACAACTTGCTCTTCTATCCATGCCACCAATTCCTCTAGCTTCTCTGGGGTTGGACAGGTTTGTTTGTTCAAGATTTGTTTTTCCTTAATGGCTGCAAACTTGACCCCTGTCCCTCCGATATCAAAACAAGCAATGGTCATAGGCAACTCCTAATCTAGTAATTCTGTCCGAATTTCTTGTGGGCGAACCTGCGATGCTTCTACAGGAATTTCTTTTTCAAGTAAATCAAGACACTGAGCTTGATGACCTTCTAACTCAACTTGATGATCAGCCATATTATAATAACGAATAAGCGCTTTTTGGTCTTCTTCACGTAATTTCAGGCTGGTCACGCAGAGTTTATCATCTTCCAAGGCAGGGTGAAGCTGCTTGATTCCACTAAGGGCAATGGTTCCACTGTGGCAAGTAACTTGCTTAGCAAGGATATTACTGGCAAAGGCTTTAGCTCGGCTGTAGGCAGCATATTTATCAGCACTTGCATGGAATTCTACTGTAAAATCAACTTGAAACTCTCGTAGACATTGGGCATCTGGTGTTGGGAAATAGCCCCAGTCACCAAGTTCACCAGTCGCTCGCAAGATAGTTAGCACCAAATGAGACTTGTCTACCACTTCGTACTCATGCAAGCCCTTGCTAGACACGGTCACTGCTCTGCCATTTTCTTCCGCCAAGGAAACAAAACTGCGATGGCGTTCGGCATGACTTGGGTTCTCCCAATATTTAGACGGTGTGTTTGGACGAACTACCGTTTCAAATGTTGAATCCGCCTCGTGGTGGTCAGCAGTTAGACCTGTCGCCAGAATCGCGCGAACGCGGTGGTCTTTCATCTGGTTTGTAAACTGAGCTGATATGTGAAGCTGCGGCGAGTGGTCATACATGGTAAAGGTCACTTGAATTGGCAAGTCCATTTTTTCTTCTGACCGAAGGCTATGACGTTTCATACACTCAACCAGTTCAATTTGCTCTGCCAACAAGGTATCCGCTGCGCTAACTGGGATTGTTAACCTATAATCTGCCACGAAACGCTGCATAGAACCGATTCTTTCCAGAGGACGAAGGGCACGCGCTTTTGCAGTCACCTTTTCTCCATCCGCTGTCTGAACAAAAATGTACTCATTTCCCATGTCGCCGACATCTTCGAAGGAGAGGAAGTTTTCAATGATACGTCCTGTAGCCTTTTCTGTCAACGTCAATCCTTGTCCGTCTTGGAAATGAATCGCCAGAAAGTTATTTTCAAAGGTTACAGCTTCTTCTTCACAGACTTGATTTTCCTCCACTAATTGGAAACTATTCCAAGACAAGGGTGCCATATTTTCGAGAGCAAGCGTGACACGAAGTTTACGTGCAAAGCCAGCCTGTCTGAACTTGTCTTTTGGCAAGGTATAGTCAAAAATCGCACCTAAATCTTCAATTTTAGCAGCTACTTTGTTTCCTTCAGCATCTTCTACACGGAATTTTGGCAAGGCTAACTGGCTTAATTCGGCATGAGTTTCAGCTAATTTGCCAGCCATCAAGGCTTCTTTTTTTACTGTCAAGTCAACCGAAATGGTCTTGGTTTGTCGGTGCAGAGTCGGATTGACTACTGCAAAGGCTACATCAGAGAGCTTTTCGGTGTCCAGCTGGTTAGACCATTGGTCAAAAGTGCGGTGCAAGAGGAATTCTCCTACTTGTTGGACACGCGCCAAGCGTACTTCCATTTCGCTATGAACTTCATCAATACTGCAGCCGCAGATACTGTCGTGCGGTGCATTTTGCAAGAGCAGTTTCCAAGCGTAGGACAATTCATCACTTGGGTATACTTGACCCGATATAACTGCGAAAGGTTCAACTTCTTCAGCTAAGAGACTGCTTGCCTTATCAAAGGCCTGTTTGAGGTAAATACGTGTTGAGGCAGTATTTGCTAAGGTATACCAGCCATCTGTCTCCTGACTGGTCAATTCACCTTTTACCACTGACAATTCTGTCTGGTCTGACGCAGCCACGGCTTCTGTGTACTGCTTGAAATCACTATGGACAAAGTCAATGTCTGGATATAAGTCACGGGCTACTTGAATAGCTTGACTCAGGTCTTTTTGGACAGGTTGGTGGTCACAGCCATTCATAAAGAGAAGATGAGGCGTTGAAGCGTATTTACGAGCGTCAGCCAGTTTCTTGTCCCAAAATTCTTTAGCAGCACTTGGTTCTGCTGGGATTTCATTTCCATTACTGTACCAATTCGCAAAAAGAACGCCTAACACCTGGCTGTCATCTGCTCCTTGCCAAGTCATTTCAGAGAAAGAGGATTGGAAAACATCATCTGAGAGAACTTGGTTGTCAAAGCCGATTGGTTTTACACCGCGACCAAAAGCTACTGTGTCCAGACCTGATAGCTTGGTTAACTGTGGAATTTGTCCGACATTTCCAAAGGTATCTGGATAGTAGCCAACTGGTACATGACCTTCAGCTCCCCATTTCTTGCTTTCCAAGTGTCCAATCAAGGCATTACGAGCATGTGCTTCATCGGTAATCAGATAATCATCCTGCAAAATGTAGAAGGGGCCCACCTTCAATTTTCCTTCTTGAATGTATTTCAACACCTTTTCACGATTTTGCGGGCGAATTTCCAAATAATCATCTAAAACAATGGTCTGGCCATCCAGATGAAAACTCTTGAACTCAGGATCATTTTCAAAAAGCTCAAATAAATCATCAAAGAGCTCAACGAGACGCATGCGGTGTGCTTCCAAAGGAAGATACCACTCGCGGTCCCAGTGAGAATGGGAAATAATGTGAACTGTCTCTCTCGTCATCTTATACCTCAACTTTCATATCGTAGTAATCCAATACCAACTCACAGAACATCATATTGGCCCATGAGAACCATTCGCGTGAATACAAGCTTGGGTCATCAACATGGAAACTTTCATGCATGACACCTGTACCACCATCACAAGCTACCAAGAGGTCCAAGATTCGTGCTTTTTCTGCCTTATCTTTCGTAGTTAATCCTTCAATACAGAGGGCAATCGGCCAAATATAACGGTAGAAGGTATGACTTGAACCGATACCGGCCGCATGACTTCCCTCATAGTAGTATGGGTTTTCTGAGCTAAGAATGGTTTTACGAGTTGCTTGGTAGATGTCATTGTCAATCGAACAATAGCCTAGATAGGGTGCCGCTAACAGGCTTGGTACATTTGGATCATCCATCACAGAGGCATTTCCGAGACCGTCTACTTCAAAGGCAAAAATGGTTTCTCCTGCTGCATTTTTTGTCAATCCATGCTCCATAATACCGGTATCAATACTGTGGCGCAGATTATCAATTCGTTCTAGCAGGTTGAGATCTAGAGACTTAGACATAGCTGGCAAAATTTCCATGGCGTATTCCAAAACGACTACTGCAAACATATTAGACGGTACCAAGTAGGAATAAATACAAGCATCATCACTTGGTCGGAAAGCTGACCACGTCATACCTGTATAGGCACAATCTGGTCCCATACCATCATTGACAAGGGTATCTTCCTGACGGTCTGTATCACGAACAAAACGATATGAAGATTTTTCTGCATGGCGTTGTTCTGTTTCCCACACGCTGACAATCAATTCCAAGGCTTGGAAAAATTCTTGGTCAAATTGAGCTGTTTCGCCTGTTACTTGCCAAAGTAGATAGGCTAATTGCAAAGGATAGCAAAGAGAATCCACTTCATATTTACGTTCCCAGACCCAGCCAGTTAAGTCGGTATGGTCCGTTTCATGGTGACCATTCCAATTATCCGTTTCATTGAATGAATTGGCATAAGGATCTTTCAAAATCAAACGAATTTGGCGTTTGACCAAGCCGACAATGGTTGAACGTAGTTTCTCATCTTCCTTGGCTAAAAATAGATAAGGCTTGAGTTGGGCTGTTGAATCGCGCAGCCACATAGCCGGAATGTCACCTGTCAAGACAAAACTAGTCCCATCTTCCAAAATTTTCACAGTATTGTCCAAGGTGTCTGTGTAGCAACGGCTAAAGACTTGTCCCCATGCTGGGTGGTCGCTTGTTTTTTCGATAATTTCTTGCAACCATTGGTCAACTTTTTCTTTTGTATATAACATATTTTCCTCCGAACTAAATTTATCTTCTATCTCAAGTATAGTTTAATAAACCTAGCAGAAATTCGTCATACACAAACTAAATGCATTCTTCTACAAAACTTTTCAGCTCTTTTTATCGCGCAAATTCTTCTTAAAAAACATGATAAAATAAGAAGGAAATTTACAAATAGAGGACATGTATATGACCATTTTAGTAACAGATATTGATACTCGTGTCGGCACCTACAATAGCCACGCTTTTTCAAACGGCAATACCTTGCCCTTGACGGGTTATCCTTTCGGAATGAATTATTTTGCTCTACAGACCAATCAGGATAAGGGTTCTTGGTTTTTCAATCCTCATGAACCAGTTTATCAAGGGATTCGCTTGACACACCAGCCTAGTCCATGGCTTGGAGATTTTTCATGGTTGCTCTTGACACCTATGACCAACTGCCCCAAGTCAACAGATATTTTCTTTCGTCAGTCCAGTTATTTACGTGACAAGGCCATTTTTAGTCCAAATAAACTGCAAATTGAGTCAACTCGATACCAGTTGAAGACTGAATTAGTCCCAACTCTCTACGGTGCTTGTCTAACATTGACAGCGACCGAAGCTATCCAACTTGCCCTCTATGCTCCAGGTTGGAGCGACTATCATCAAGTTGATGACTACACCATACAGGCACGTTTGGAAAATGCCAGCGAAAC
This sequence comes from Streptococcus hepaticus, assembly GCF_043656315.1. Classification (NCBI taxonomy): domain Bacteria; kingdom Bacillati; phylum Bacillota; class Bacilli; order Lactobacillales; family Streptococcaceae; genus Streptococcus; species Streptococcus hepaticus. The sequence continues at coordinate 12,220 of NZ_JBINIY010000009.1, read as the reverse complement.
CCAAGACCCTCATTTCAGTATGTATGTGACCCTGAAATTTGACCAACCTATCACTGCTTTTGAAAATCTTGATAGAGAAAAATCATCTGAGTTAACGGGACAGGAATTGCATAGCTGGATTCAATTTGCCCATTCTTCAGTAGAATGTCGCCTAGCAACCTCCTTCATCAGTCAAGAGCAAGCTGATTTCAACCTCCGTCAAATTCAAGATTTTGCAAGCGAAAGTCAAAAGACTCAAGATAAATGGCAGAGTCTGCTTGATCGTATCCAAGTGACTCAAGCTGGTGAAACTTCTACAGAAATGTTTGGACACTGTCTCTATCGTACCCTGCTTTTCCCACAAACCTTCTACGAAGTAGATGCTCACGGAAAAGAATGGCATTATGATACGACAAGTCGTTCTGCAAAAGCTGGAAAATTCTTTACCAATAATGGCTACTGGGATACCTTCCGCTCCAACTATCCTCTGCTCAGTCTGTCCTACAGTGATTACCTAGAGCAATTTTTAGAAGGTATTTACAACTTTTATCAAGATACCGACTATTTACCAAAATGGTTGTCCCCTGATGAACGAGGCATTATGCCAGGTACCTTGGTGGACGGTGTTATTGCGGATGCCTGTCAAAAAGGTTTATGTCCAGACCTCATGCCACAACTTCTTGAGGCTATGATTGAAACACGGGAAAAACCAGATCCAAACCTGCGTTATGGTCGTCACGGTGCTGATGTCTTTGACCAGTATGGCTATCTGCCAAATGATTTTCGCGAAAGTGTCAGTCACACATTGGATTATGCCTATAGCGACTACTGTATCGGAAAAGTCGCTAATATCATTCGTCCAGAGATCGCGGATAAATACTTCCAAAAAAGTTTAGGCTACCGTCAATTATTTGACTCCCAAACGGGCTATATTCGCTCAAAAAATCGACAAGGACAATTCAATACCAACTTCAATCCCTATAGCTGGGGAAAAGATTACGCAGAATGCTCAGCTATTCAAGCTAGTTTAGCTCCCTTACATGATATTGAAGGACTGATTGAACTAATGGGTGGGGAAGACAAATTCCTCGATTATCTCCTCAAACTCTGCAAGGATGAACCGATTTTTGCAGTAGACGGCTACGGATATGAAATCCATGAAATGAGCGAAATGGCGCAGGTGCAATTTGGGCAACTAGCGCTGTCCAACCAACCAAGTTTTCATATTCCTTACCTCTACCAATGGACAAGTAAACCAGAGTACACGGCCTTAATGATTCATGCATTACGCAATCAACTGTTCAGACCAAGTTTTGATGGCTATCCTGGTGATGAAGACAATGGTTCTATGTCAGCTTGGTATATCTGGTCCTGTCTAGGCTTTTACCCTGTCTGTCCTGGAAATGGGGACTACCAACTCGGCCTGCCTTATTTTGAAGAAGTCAAGCTCTACCTTTCTCAAAAAGATAAATGGCTGACCATTCGCTGTGACAACGCCTACCAGCACTTCCAATTTTTATCAAGTGCGCAGTTAGACGGCCAAGTTCTCAAAACAATCCAACACAGCCAGTTACTAGAAGCTCAAGAACTCACATTTACTCGCTCTATCTTGCCATAAACACAAAAACTCTCAAACAGTTGAACCACAACCATTTGAGAGTTTTTATTATTTTTTACGTGCTTCTAATTGCTCTCGGTAAACTTTAGGAGATTCGTTACAGAAGCGTTTAAAGATTTTGTAGAAATAGCCGACATTATTGTAACCAACTTGGAAACAAATTTCCTCGATACTCTTGTCTGTTGTCATCAGTAATTGCTGAGAAACCTTAATGCGTTGACGATTAAGCAGTTCTGAGAATGGTGCTCCGGTTTCTTTTTTGATGATTTGACCTAGATAGACTGCGTTCAAGAAAAGACGGTCACTCATCATTTTTAGGGTCAATTCTTGCTGGTAGTCCTCGCTGACAATTTTCAGCACAGCAGCCACGTGAGCACTATAGCGATGTGTCTGGCAAAGTTGATTGACCTCCTCGCGTACGTAGCCCAGCATTTCTTCCAAAGTATGATAAGAATGAATGGCATCCACTACCGTATGGAAGTTCTCGGTATCAAACTTGTTGAGGTGCTGATAAACTTCTGACATGAGCTGGACAAAGATTTGCTGGGTCAGATACATGGGCGTTTTCCGAGCTTTTAAGAGCTCACCAACCTCTGGTAGTAAGGAGACAAATTCTGAAAAGAGGCCCGTTGTTAATTTATCAGACAAAAGTTTGTAAGGATCTTGAGACACATCTGCCGCTTGACTCTCCGTATCTGCATAGTAGAGTTGTTGCTGAATTTCCTTGTACAATTCATGCACTTGCTCTACAGTAAAGTGGCATTCTTCAAGTGAAAGAAAGTTGCCAACTGGCTTTTCTTTCCATAAATCAAGGTAAATATTTTTGCCTAAAATAGTCGCTGCAAACTGAGAAACAGCCCCCTGACTCTCAATACTTCCAGCAGAAATATAGAAGGTTTGATCTTGGAATTTTTCAACATCCACCTCCTTCAAACTCTCCTCATGTCCTGCTAAGAATTCTCTAGCCCAAGACCAATTATCTTGACTGCGATTGTCCACCAGCTTAGCCAAAATATCTGTCAAGGCAGTACGGTTAACTGGTTTGACCAAGTAATCGACAACCCCTAGAGAGATTGCTTGACGGGCATAATCAAAATCTTGGTAGCCTGACAGGACGATGCAGTCTGTTGTTGGCGAGATTTTTTTCAGTTCAGCAATCATTTCCAGACCTGTCATATCCGGCATGGAAATATCTGTGATAACAATATCTACAGGATTTTCTGCTAAATAGGCTAAGGCTGATTCCGCATTTTCGTCAGTATGGACGATTTCTAGGTCTAACTCTTCACAAGGAATCAATTTTTTTAGGCCCTCGACAATCATATACTCGTCGTCAACTAACATTACTTTTTGCAATTTCATACTCCCTCAATTCTAATCAAGTAGGTCAGTCCACCAAAAGGACTATTGCTAATTTCCATCTTGTAGGCATCTTTAAAATATAGACGCAGGCGCTGATGAATATTTTGAATACCAACGGAACTCGTTTCCCGATAAATATCCTTGGCCACCATTTCTTGGTATTCTGCCATGGTTTCCGCAGACATCCCTTTTCCATTATCTCGAATCAGGATACAAACACCAGATTGCTCACGATAAACCTTGACACTAATCGCATTTGACTTCTTCTTGTAGTCAATACCATGGACAAAAAAGTTCTCAATCAAGGGTTGCAAGGCAAACTTTGGAATCTCCACATCCCGACAATCCGCCGATACTTGATAAGAATAAGCGATTGACTTTGGAAAACGAAGCTGACAAATATAGGAAAACTTCTCACAGAATTCTAACTCACGTTGAATAGTTGTTGTCTTTTCTTGTGAAATACTATTTCGCATCAAAGTGCTAAACTCATAAATCATATCTCCTAATTCATCCTGGTCATGTGTCACAGCATACATGCGGAAAAATTCCAAGGTGTTGTAAAGGAAATGTGGATTTATCTGTGATTGCAAAGCACGTAAATTGGCTTCCTGCTGGGCTATTTCCAGTGTATAAATTTCTCGACTGGATTCTTCAAGATAGTCTAGCATTTCATTGATATTGGTAGAAATTGTCAACAATTCTCGCCGCTTGTGGTCCAAATTAATCCGCAAATCACGGTCACGGCTGGTAATATTTTGCATAGTTTCAACTAAGTCGCTGACCTGATTACCATAGTTAGCAAAAACTCGCTGTAAGATGAGCAAGAGCAAGATACCAACTATCAGACTCAAACAGAGAATACCACCTACTAACTTCAACATATCCATCCGAATAGCAGATTTTTTTACCCCAATTTGCACGCGCGAGCGATTGCCCAAATTTTGCTCATGCAGTAAGGTATTTTTTGCGCTGTTCATGCTGAAAAACGGAGAATCATTTAGGCGGATATTGATATAAACAGGCAAATCAGTCCTATCCATTACCAGATTTTCAAAATAGGACGCATCCACTGTGATATACACAATGGCCATGACGTCAAAATTTTGCTGACTATGCACAGCGATTGAAAATGCATTTTTGGGTTTGCGGTAATCCTTGGCAGAAATCTGCTTACCACTCTTCATGAGATTGGTCGAAACAAAGACTGAATCTTCACTAGTGAGCGCAATATCTATCCCTTTAATAAAGTCATTTCTACGGTAAATATCTATAATATTTTGGTGCAAGGATGGATTAGCAAACCAGATATCCGTTTGGTCCAAGTTCCACTTTGCATAGTCTGCTGGAGACATTTCAAAATACTTGTAGACACCTTCTAGGCGGACTTCATTGTGGAAAATATCGTATATTTCTTCCGAGGCCATATGGTACATTCGATTGGCATCTGATTCCAATTGCGTTGCTACATCTACCTGCATTTTCTCTACATCTCGCAAATACGATTGCATGTTGTTGACCGAAATGACACCAGCAATCAAGAGCAAAATACAAATTGTTATCATGGAATAGAGCCGTAAAAGTGAATGAATCAAGAATTTTTTCATAAGTCCCCCTCTTTTATGACACCTCTTTATCTTACACTAATTGAAACCGTTTTACAATTCCATATTATAGGACCATTATACCATTAAAATCTAGGCACTCCTTAGAGCCCATAACAGTCCTATATTTTGTAGAAACCTTCATATTATTTGTACAATTTTTTTTCTAACTCATATGCTAAGATGAAACTGAGACACTATCAAGGAGAGATTATTATGATTCAATTTCCAAAAGATTTCCTCTGGGGTTCTTCAACTTCAGGTGTACAAACGGAGGGCCGAATTGAAGGAGACGGTAAGGGGGACAGTACTTGGGACTACTGGTTCAAGCTGGAACCACAAAAATTCCACCAAGAAATCGGCCCTGAAACAACTTCTACTTTCTACCAGCACTTTGAAAAAGATTTGGACTTACTGGTGGAAACTGGACACACTGCCTTTCGGACTTCTATCCAGTGGTCACGCTTGATCCCAGACGGAGACGGAGCTATCAATCCTATCGCCTTAGAATTTTACAAACAAGTTTTCCGTGGCGTGAAAGAAAGAGGGATTGAACTGTTGGTGAATCTCTACCACTTTGACCTTCCCATGGTTTTGGAGGAAAAAGGGGGCTGGACAAAGCGCGAGATTGTTGTTGCCTATGAACGCTATGCCCGTATTTGCTTTGAAGAATTTGATGAATGGGTAGACCGCTGGATTACCTTCAACGAGCCAATCGTTCCAGTCGAGCACGGCTATTTTTACCAAAATCATTACCCAGCTGCTGTTGATGCTAAAGCTGGTGTACAGGTTGCTTTCCATACGCAACTCGCTTCCTCTTTGGCTGTAAAGGCTTGTCATCAAATCAATCCAGACAAGAAAATCGGTATCGTTCTCAACTTGACTCCTGCTTATCCACGCAGCCAACATCCAGCAGATGTCAAGGCCGCACGCATTGCAGAATTATTCCAAGCCAAATCCTTCTTGGATCCATCTGTGAAAGGGCGTTATCCTGCTGAGTTGATAGAGATTATCAAACACCATGACCTACTTCCAAGCTTTGAAGAATGTGATTTAGAAGTTATTCGCGAGAACATCGTAGACTACCTAGGTGTGAACTACTACCAGCCTCTTCGAGTTGCGGCTCCAAAATATCTGCCACACCCAGACTCACCATTCTTCCCAGAATTCTACTATGACCATTACCAAATGCCAGGGCGGAAAATGAATCCTCACCGCGGTTGGGAAATTTATGAACGAGGGGTCTATGATATTGCACAAAATATCCAAAATGACTATGGCAATATTGAATGGATTTTGACTGAAAATGGTATGGGGGTTGAAGGCGAAGAAAAATTCAAGGTGGGTGGCACCATTCAGGATGACTACCGTATCGAATTTATCAAGGACCATTTGACGGAACTCCACCGAGCTATTCAGGAAGGTGCCAACTGTAAAGGCTATCTGGTCTGGACCTTTATCGACTGCTGGTCTTGGCTCAATAGCTACAAGAATCGCTATGGTTTGATTGAATTAGACCTAACTGACCAAAGCCGCCACATCAAAAAATCTGGTCATTGGTTCAAAGAACTGAGCCAACAAAATGGATTTTAAGAATATTTTTGACTCATTATTCTACAAAAAACCAACCCGAATTTTGGGTTGGTTTTCTGCTATTTTGTGAAAATACTAGTCTTGAAATCATCTGTCAAGTTGAGGTATTTTTGATAGATTTGACGTTTCAAGCCCCAAACATTTGATGAATCTCTTTCCTTGTTCCCAGCTTCATCCAGCGCTACTGCCGCCTTCATGGCTGTTTTAAGGGACTCATAGTTATTGATAGTGTAGTTTTTACCACCAACAGTTACAGTGATGGACTGCATACCAGCTGCTGCATTGGCTTTGCGCTCATTGTACATGGCAATACGGAAGGCTTCATAGCTTGTGTATTTCCCATTAAAAATCTTCGACAAGATAAAATCATCATTAACCTTGCCGCTAGCAGCTTTGGCTTCCATCGCATAACGGTCAGATACAAATGACGCAAGTCCATCTGTAAATCCAAACTCAGCTAACATTTCAAAGGCAATCACTCGGAAGGAAGCTCCACCTGAAATACCATCATTAGCATGCTGAGCAGCCCAGATAGAATTGAAAAGTGGAACGCTAACATAGTTGTTTCGACCAGCCTCCCATGAACCTTCTTGTCCATTACGCGAAGCACCCAAGTGATTGTTTACCAAGTCATCCAATGAATCAATCTTCATGCTGGCAAATTCGTCCGCAGTTAAGTTGGTCCCAACATCCTTGTACTTGTTCGCGGTAGCCGTGTTCTCAACGGATACCTTCTCAATCTTCTTGAACCACTTATACTTATTAGGATTACTGCTTTCAATAATGGCCTCACCTTCTGCAGCATCCATGGTGTAGATAACATCAAAGATACCATGCATGTAGTTGGTCACTTTTTCATCAGAATTCAAATCAGTATAAGACTTGTTATGGTAACGATCTGGGTGGTCAGAATATCCAGCAGTATTGTCGAAAGTCAAGTTCAAACCATAATATGGCTGATTTGTTCCTGGTGTTTCAAACATACCAGTCGCATAATCTTCACCACCAGAACCTGTACGGCGGCCCCAACCATTGAAGAGAACAGAACCGTCTGTATTGTGGGTTGCTTCGTGGGCAAAGATGCCTCCACCACCCAACAATGAGTAGTAAACAAACTGGGTCATACTACCATCTGCAAAGGCACCTGTACCGTTATTACGGCCAAAGCGATTCAAAGGATTCAAGAAATATCTGACATAGTCGTAACTTTGGCCATATTTTGCCCATTCATTGTCCTGCTTAATCTTATAGGTATCTACTACATACCAAGGCTGATTACGGACAAGGTTCTTCTGACCAGTTTCGCCAACGATAGACTGAACTGTCTCAAAGAAACCATTCATACGGCGAGAAGTGTCTTCGAACATGACGCGCAGATTAGCCAATTGTTTTTGGTATTCAGTCAGATTGCTTGTTGCCAATGACTTGTCAATATAGGTTTCAAGAGCCGACACACTGAATCCTGCTTCATTCGCCGTGAACAAGACAGTATTTTCTGGCAAGGTCAGAGATGGGAAGAGCATGTTACGGTATTGTTTTGGTGTATTGTCATTGATATTGTTGTAGCCATAAGCCAAACGTGACCATACCGTTTCCGTACCAGCGGCTCCTGGCAAGATCGTTGATGCTACTTCGCTAATCCAGGCCTTGCTTGTATTCTTGAACCATTCTGACATAGACGTCAGTGTTTTACCATTTGGCAAGAAGAGGTCACCATTCAATTCCAAGAAACTAATCACTTCTGACGCACCAGCCTTTTGTGCAACCAGATTGGTAATTCCCACCATATTGGCATCACGTGCTACACCCGCATCACCCATTTGTAGCAACCACTCCAGTGTACTTGCTGTATTTTCCTTGTAGAAACCTTTAGCAAATGTCACGGTATCTGCGATATTTGTTCCGTTGAATCCGAAATCATACCAACGATGAAGTGCCGTGAGACCGAGAACAAATTTTTCTTTGTTGTCCAGCACTTGCCGCGTCACGACATCGTAATCTCCGATAGAATGGTTGCTAGCTAGGAATTTACCGATATAGCCATCCAAGTCTTTGGAAATCTCTGCCCAGACATGTCCAAGTTGGAAATCCTTCATATGCATTTCTTTGATTTCCGCAATAACTTGTTCTTTTGAAACAGTGGCTTCTGGCTTATTGTAAAACTGGCGGTAAAGGGTAATATCCCAATCTGTTGGCTGGTAAGAAGCCAAGATCCGTTCTTTCTGTGCATTGATAATAGCATCCCAGTCTGTCATACCTGCTAAGGCAGTCTTAATGGTCTGCACAGCTGACTTGAACTCGTCAGATAGGTACTTTTCAGTGGTAAATTGGATACCATCTGCTGTCGTATATTCTGCTACGCGGTCATTGAAAGTACCAGTATAGCTAGCTGCGACTTGCTGATGACTGCCGTCTGCGTAGAGAAGGTAGAGGCCGTTGATGGCTTCTTTTTGCGTAAATTCATCACGTACCAATTCCTTGTCCTTCATCGGAGTTGCCGAAATCAGTACCTTCTTGACCAAATCGCTCTCCAAACTCATGCCATTTCCTGCACGGATGATATAAGTTGGATTGTAAAGTGGGAATAATTTCTCCAAATTACGGTAGAGCTGCTCACGTGCTGCGTCATACATTGGCAAGATAGAGTAGTCAACTGACTGTACAACACTGATACGGTCTGTATCCTTGGTTGTCGCTGTCACTCCATAATCAACAGCCGTTTCCGTCACATTTTTTGTCTGTTTACCGATTTGGCTTTCCTCGGCAATGGTGCGTTTGATTGGACCAGTCAAAGTCAAAGTTGAAGAGACATTTTCAATACGAGAAGAAGAACTTCCGTAAGAAATAGCACCTGTAATTCCACCAACATACTTGTCAACCGCACCAGTATTGGTCATGGTTCCCACGATACTTGAGTTGGTAATACGGCTGCTATTTGCTACCTTACCAACCAGACCGCCTGCATTTGTCCAACGTCCATCCGTCACTTTAGTAGTATAGGTAACAATAGACTTAGCTTGGTCAATGCTGGTTCCAGAAATACTACCAACAATCGAACCTTCTGAAGAGCCTAATGAGCCCGCAGATTGGTTGCTCTCGATAGTACCTTCAAAGGAAACGTTCTTCAAGGTTGAATTGGTTGCTTCATGAATAATCCCGCCCACATTTCGAGCTACCTTGATAGTTCCTTCAACTGCAACATTTGTAACAGTAGTTTTATCAGCTTTAGAAGCCAAGACACCTGTTCCTGCTTCTGCTAGAACACTATCATTCGGACGGTCAATAGTAACTTCACGCAAGTCCAAATCCTTGATAGTAGCACTAGATAATTTACTGAACAATGGTTTTGCTAAATTTTTAATAGCGAAGGTTTGCCCATTACTCATACCTGTTAATGTTCCTGTAAACACAGTCGTGATGTAGGCTGTTTGATGATTGGTCAAGGATACGGTTGAAGCATCTAAATCGGAACCAATTTCGTAGCTACCAGCTGGATTAGCCGTGATTTTCGCAATCAATTCCGCAAAAGTCTTGATAGCTGTATCCACACCAGAATCCAATTTTTTTGGCAAGACAAACTCAACGACATCTGATAATTGACCTTTAGTATTTTGCTTCAACTCATCCAAATGCGTCTTGACTGTAAAGCCATCTGTACCCTTGGCAGCGATGGAGTCTACTTTGAGATAAATATCCTTGTAACCCTTGTCCTGCACACGGAGATAGTAATTGGTTACATCGCCCGGTACAGCAGTCAAGGCATCTACCGCTACATAATGCTGATTTTCATCCAAGTAATAGAGCGAGAGCTTGTCAATATTCTTAATTTCAAGCGCCTTGTAGGTTAACCAAACATCCTCACGGCGATCAACAATCTTCGTTTTCTTCTCACCATTGTAAGTATAGGTTACAACGGTTTCAATATCATACAGCTTATCGTATTCTAAGTCTGTTACAGCCGTCAAGTCCTTGGTATCTACTGATTTGACCAGTGTACCATTGAAGTAAATATTTGTCTTAGTAGACTCGATGAGCTTGCTTGGATCAGCAGTCGTCGTAGTCAGATTGACCTGACGATCTTGGTCAATGACTTCCATATTTGTCACTGTTACAGTTGGTTCAATTTCTTCAGTAGAAACTGGCTTGGTGCCACGTTTGACAGTGCGTTTTTGCATGGGAACTGTAATGGTTTCTGAAAGGACTGGCTCACCTGTACGGACACCTTTTTCTGTCGTGTAGGTCTTGGTAATAGTCTTCTGACCAACTTGACCTGCAGAAATTTCTACTTCCTTACCAACTTCCAAGTCTGAATCATCAACATATTCTGTTTCTATTTGAATGTCCGCTGTTTCAGTCGTGGTATCTTGTCCTAAAATTGGCTTAGTCCCCTTACGAACCAAACGATTGACTGGGGTGACAATATCTTCTGTGACAGAGATTGCTTCATTCGTCTGCTGACCTTTGTCGGTCTTATAAATCGTACGAGTAATCTTCTCTCCATCTTGACCTTCTGTTACAACTTCTTCAAAGTCTTCATAGGCGGTATCAACCAGTTCAACAGTCTCAGTCTTTGCGATTGGTTCACGCGTCACAACTTCCACTTGACCTTCAACTGGCTTTGTTCCGTGTTCCACAATGCGTGGACGAGCTTCTACCATTACAGTACGAGTCTCGCTCAAGGATGGACCATTGATTTTCCCATTTACCAACTGGTAAGTCTTCTCAATGCGCACAAGTCCGTTTTGTCCTTCATCAAGAACTGTGGTCGTACCAACATACACGTCTGGATTCTCACGGTATTCAACACCAGCTTCCACCACTTCTTCACTCACTTGAGTTGTAATCTCTGTCCGTGAAATCTCCCGCACCGTTTCCACTGGCGTGTGTAGCTCACCTGTTTCTGGATTTACTGAGTAAGTTGTGGTCACTTCTTCCAGAATGCTTACGTTGCCTTCAGTACGAGTCCGATTTTCCACCTTTTGATTACCAACTTGGGACACTACATTTTGTGGAAGAGTTTGGCTGGTCAAGGCTTCGCTAGCAATAATTTCCTTGCTACCGTCCTTGAAACGATAACTTGTTGTATAGACTTTTTCACCATTTACCGGAGCAAGATCATTGAACTTTTCACCAAATGCTAAAGTTGAATCCGCTACATAGGCCTTTCTTGCAGCAACTACTTCCTTACGACTTGTCGATTCAGGAAGCACAATCTCCTCATCAGAAATCGTTTCTGACGGTAAATCGGTCGTCGGAACACTGTCAGATGGAATGACTGCGATGTCTCCTGCAAGTTTGTCCTCTGTAGGAACATAATCTGTTGGGACAACAACCTCATCACTTGCAGGAGTCGTTTTTTCTGAAGTCACTGGCTTGGTCTGGCTAACATCGGTCTTTTTACCTTCTGTAGATGACTTCAGAGCAATATAGTAGCCCGTAAATTCATATTGACCAAGATTTTGTGGCGGCGTTGGGATAGTTGTTCCTGCTTCATAAGTAAAGGCTTCTGTAAATTGGCTCAATCTTTCATTTTCAAGGGCAGAAAGTTGATTGAAGGTCGTCACCCCAACAAGTGTTACCAGCATAGCACTCAATACTTTGCGGCGACGGCCTTTACTGAGAACCACTCCCACAATTAACAAGCCAGTCCCAAGTCCAACCAAGACCATATCAGAAGCTTGACCAGTATGAGGCAAACTATTTTTCGCACGATAGATAAAGTAATAAGCCGTTTCATCTTCAGCTAGCACCTGATTATCAACAAATTCTCGCACCAATTTACGGTCATCACTGCTCAATTCATCATTGACAACATAATGCAGCGAACCCTTAACAGAGGACTTTTGGCTCGTACCGCTATCTGAGTCCGCCCCAATAATAGGTGAAATCGCAAATCCAAGCGACAAGGAAATAACACCCATAGACAACTTACGGATGCTAAATCGCTGTTTTCTTCTAAAATTCCATTTCATTTGTTGAGTATCTCCTTTGAAACTAGTCAAATTTATTTGCATTTTTATTGTATCACAAGACCTATAAAATCATTCTTCAAAGTGTTCTAAAA
>NZ_JBINIY010000008.1:0-83819 GCF_043656315.1 Streptococcus hepaticus | reverse complement strand
AGGCACTGCTTGGTACGGAGTTGAATAGTCATTGATGTTAATTGGCACTTAATGGATTTAAAAAAGAAAAGTAAAGACTTATATTTTATATAGAGGTAGGAACAGCGTTCTTGCCTCTTTTTATTGTGTGTTCAAAGTTGCTTTGTATATCAGAATGTGATACAATAGATATACAAAATAATGAGGAGGAAAAGTTATGTCAACTGTAGCAGTAAGAGTAGATGATAAATTAAAGAAAGAAGCTACGGAATTGTTTAACTCACTTGGTTTAGATATGAGTACGGCAGTTAAAATGTTTTTGATTCAATCGGTAAATAGCCGAAGTATTCCTTTTCAAGTAAAGGCTATTGATGAAACACGCTATGATGAAAATGGGGAGTACATTACGGATGAACGTTTGCAAGAAGCTAAAAAAATGATTTCAGAATTTGATAGTAAACGTGCAATTAAATTTGATGTGAACAATCCTAAACATATAGCTAGTTTCTTTGATGATGAGGATTGATTATGTATAGACAGTTTGATGTAGTGATTACTTATATTGAATTTACAGATGGAAATGGTGGCAAGAAGAGACCTGCGGTTGTTACTTCTGTAAATGGTGAGGAATTAACGTTAAGGAAAATAACTAGCCAATATCATAATAAGTCAGAACATGTTAAGAAAAAATATTATGAAATTAAAGATTGGGCGTATTCTAAACTTAAAAAACCATCATGGGTTGACGTTAATCCACCAATGATTTTTGACACTAATAGTTTTAGAATTGAAGTTATCGGTGAGTTTTCTGCAAGAGATATTATTGGCTTACAAAATTTTCTTGAAGAACGTGGTGAAGATTTGTAAAGACAGTTAGGAGCTGGGTAAATGAAAAAGGTTATTAGTTTGTTATTGATGGTAGTTGCGGTTGTAACATTGAGTGCATGTTCAGCAAGTTCATCAAGCAACTTAGATGGTACTTGGTATGAGTATTTTAAAGCAGGTGATGGTACTATGCAGATTGTTGAAGCTGATTATTATGTTGCTATTATTGATAATGAAAATATGAATTATCAAAGTGGAAAATACACGATTGATAAAACTAACAAGCGAATCACTAAAGAAGATGCTTCAGATTCTTTTGACTATAAATTAGATGGTGATACATTAGAATTTGATAAAAAAACTTTTGTGAAAAAAGATAGTGCTAAATATAAGAAATTGATTAAAGATGGAGCTGAAATACAAGGAAAGGACTAGAATTATCTAGCCCTTTTATTTTGGTAATAGAATTCCAGCTATGATTGCTGAAAACGTTCCTGAAACCATGTCTCTAAAAAATGTACTGTTAAAGATAGGTTCGTTTTTTTGTATAATACTTTTGAATTGTTCCGCGTCTTGATTTTGGCTACTTTCAAGAAGTTTTTTGAGTTGACTGATTAACTTTTCGGAAAGTAAGTTATTATCAATTAGTTGACTTAATTCTTGATTTAGTTCTTTCCACGGTAAATCGATATTTTGCATTGAGGAGTTATTTAGTGTAGAATCTTGTACTACATTTTGTCCAGATGTGACGTTTCCGTTAAAAGCTACAGTATTATCACTTCCGAAACTGTTTCCAATGATATTATTGTCTCCGTTAATATTGTTATTGGTAACTTCTTTTTCAAATAGGTTATCAATTTTTTGGTTCTTGATATCAATATATATAGATGTCTTATTACCAGAAAAAGAGTTTGTAATAATATTGAAGACGTCATCTCTGAAATCTTTGTCTGCAAAGAATAACATATAATTTCTACTTGAACCAAGATTAAAGATGATGAAAAACTTCTTTGAAAGGTGTTTTTGATAGCGTTGATACAGTATGAAAGAATAGAGTGCAAGGAGAATAATTGCAACGAGTGTAAATGGAGGAATTAGTACAGTTGAACAGATTATCATTAAAATAATAATATCTCGCATTGTAATAGGATTTTTAAAGTTCCCTCTTTCAATCATAGAAATATTGTGAATTTGTAAGCTGTTGTCCTTTGTTATTAAGGTATTGTTTTTGATTGTTAAAGTCTCTGTTTGAAGGATAGTTTCATTTGATGTAATAGACATTAAATTAGAAAGAAAATCATTCATAATAGTATATTCTCCTATGTATTTATTAGTTTCTAGAAAATTAAATTAAAAATCAAATTTTTAGCTAGTTGTTCAGCATCGGCTTCTGTTAATTGTTCTGTATTGTATAGGTACTTGATTGTTTTTCCAAAATCAAAATACTGATTGAATTTAACTTTTGGAAATTTTTCTGTTACTATTTTTATCAATTCAGGTTCAATGATATATTTACAATCTAATTGGCTAATAAAAGGTTTCGATTGTAACAGTTTTTGAATTTGTTCTAAAGGTTCTAGTTGTACTGAATGATATTTTTGAATTATTTCTTGTTCAAATTCATTTATATAGTTTAGTAGCTTATGTTTTGAAGCAGTATTAGCTCTAAAGCTACTAACAGCACCTTTAGCAAGTGGATAATTTAAATCTGTATATGTTTGTAGTAGGTGTGTTAAACGTACTTCTAGTGCTTTATTAGATACATTTAGATGGGCTTGTAGTTGTTGATAAGATAATTGGTTATAGATGATATGAGAAACTAGCACAATGTCTGGCATGAGAACAAAAGAAGCGAAATAGTCCGCTTCGATTTCTTGTAAGTCTTTACTATTTTTCTTCTCAGCGAAAAAAGTTCCACTATGTTCTAAAAGAAGATGTCCAATTTCATGGCATTTTGTAAAATTCTGTCTAGTTGGTATACAATTTTTTTCGTAAGAGATTGAGATGCCGTTTTCATCTATCATTGTGACACCTAAAATCATTTCACCGTCAAAATGATGGGAAAAAGATTTGATTTTGTATTTATCAATGATATATTGGAAGTAGTGATTGTAGTTGTAAGACAGGATTTGTAAGTCGCTTGATTTAATGAAATGATAAATAAGTTGATGTGCAATATCGGATATTCTACGATAAGTAGGATTCATTATTTATCTTCCTCAAAAATACGTTTTCGTTGTTCAATGAAATTGATAACGTCTTTTTGAAATTGTTTTTCTTGTTCAGGTGTCATATTCATATCAGAGACAGCTTTTCGGAAAAAAATTTCAGGTTGAGAAGAGGTGTCAATATTTCTATCTTCGGTGTTGCCTTTTAGAAATTCGCTACTTACTTGAAATAGTTCTGCTAATTTATCTATTGTTGGATTTAGAGGTGTTCTAATTCCTTTTTCCCAATTAGAATAGGAGTTTTGAGCTACTTGTAAAAATTCAGCAACTTGTTTTTGTGTTAATCCAGCTTCTTTACGTAACTGTTTTAATCGTTCTGCTAACAACATATTCATCCTTTCATAAATTTTTTAAAATTTTTAAGAAAAAGCGTTGACAAATAAATCCCAATGAGATATACTTTGTTTATCCCGATGAGATAAATAAAAGGAGTAAGTTCATTCTAACAAAAAAGGAGTAGAGAATGGAAAGTAAAGAAAGAGAAGCTTTGTTTGAACTTCTATGTGAGGTTACTAACCAGCGAAAATATCGTCTTAATTCGTTAAAACCAATGATTTTACCGTTTATTGAACATCTTCCAGAGGATATTAAGGTTAAGTATGAAAAAGCAATTCATGATTTTGCGGATAATATGTCAGAATTACAAGAATTGATTTTTAATCGTTTAAGTCAGTAATTTCCTGCAAGGCTTTCTTAAGTTCTGCAATAGTTTCCTCTGTATGTTGTTCAAGGTTAAAATGAAAACCATATCTATTGATAAGTTTTTCGCCTTGTCTATGTGTAATAGAATGAACAACTTCCATAATCTGATGGAATTGTTCTTGGGATAAATGATTCATAAGATACACCTTAAATAAAAATATGTTTATTAAGAATTTAAAGAGATTGAGGTTAGAAAAAGGGCTAACACAAAAACAAGTAGCACAAGCAATAAAAACTAGTCAGCAATGCTATATGAGGTGGGAAACTGGTAAGACCTCTCCCACATTAAATACATTGGAAAAGTTAGCCCAATTCTTTGGTGTTACAGTTTCTGAGTTAGTAGCTGAGAATCATTTAGAATGAAACTTCTTATCGTTAGAAGCAGTTCTTCCGTTCTTTAGTAAGATACCTTTAGTTGACTGAGCATTTAGATAAGATTTCAAGCGTACTTGAATATATTGGTCAATAATGATTTTAAAATCATCAGAATCAGATTCACTTAATGGAATATTGTTTAAAGAAAGATATTCAGCGTTTAGAACATCTTCTATGTTAAGACTATTGTCATTTACAAGACTAGAAATTGGAACATCAAAGAATTGGGCAATCTTTTCAATACTTGTAAGTGTAGGAGATGTTATCCCGTTTTCCCAACGTCCATAGGCTTGTTGAGAAGTACCAATTTCATCTGCTAATTCCTTTTGACTCATTCCAAATTCAAGTCTTAATGCTTTTAGATTATCTGCGAACATAGAACTCCTAATAAAAAGTTTTTTAAAAAAACTGTTGACATAAACCAGAAAAGGTGTTAATATATTTTTAAACCAAAAAAGGTTTAAAAACTATTAAACAGATTGAAGTGATTAAAGCTTAATCATTTCAATGTGTCTGATAGACACACTTCCTTTTTTCTAACAAAATTATGATTGAAAGATATGCAGTTCACTTCTACAAAGAATCTCGTTTCAAACGGTACCATTTTCCAACTGTAAGGGAAACATTTGATTTATATTTCATAACAATAAAACTTTCTATTTTTGGTGGTTAAAATCATACAATCAATAACCATTCTCATTGGTTGTATGATTCTAGCTATTAAAGCTAGAAAAAACAAAAAAATCTTATATATTAAAAAAGGTGAAAAGGGAGAGAGTTCTCTCCGCAATCCACACAATAAAGTTTAGCAACTATTATTATACTGGATTGTTGGATAAAAAACAAGTCTTTTCCATTTCAAGGTGCGAAACCCACCAAACGTCCCTTGTAGGTAGTGTATGCACGGGCTAGTAAGTAGATGAAGTGTGAGAGCTGAATGAACACTAGTCGGATAAGTCGCACGAACTTCCGAGCAATTATATTCCTTATGATTGTAGAGAGTCAAGTAGAAAGCAGGGGTAACGTGTATATCTTGGATTCCAGTGGTGCGATGATATGAGCACGATTAACAGATGAAGAGATGAAGTTGAGGTTTTTTCGTCATGTAAAAAATACGAAAGGACTATAAACTAAAAACAGAATAGTATATATAAGATTTATGTTATTCAACGATAACATTTAGACGGTTTATGCAATTAGACCGTCTTTTTAAATTTAAAAACACTAAAAATGGGTTTCGTCCTGGTAGTGTATTATTTAGTATTGGATGGATTGTCTGTTTTATTGATTAGAAAATTGAATAGTTAACTAGCTGGTAAATGGAGTTTTATTGGCTTTTTTGTAATTATAGAGAGGATTAAATATGGCTAAAGGAACTTTGTTGGAAAAAAATAGTTTTGTAATGCGCATTCATCAAGCAACTGCAACGCATCCTGAAAATGGGGAAGAAATTGATATTTCTATTACTGGTTGTACTCCAGCTATTACATATAAAGAAAGGGTGGTCGTTTGGGACATTCAAGAAATGATAAATGAAGCAGTAGACTTAATTGAATCAGAATTGAATAAAGAAAAAGAGTGCTGATAAGCGATTCATAGAATTAGCTGAACATAAAAATTGGCTTTATATCGAAATTGTAGATTGGTATTAGTAGTTTTTATTTTCTAATCAATAAAACAGGCAATCCTTGATTTAGAATAGTTCTTGGTTATCAAAATTGGTATGGGTTTCGTCCTTTGATGCTGATAGCTATTTTATACAGGGAAGAAAATTTCCTATTCGTTCTTCCCTCTGTAAGATAAGGAGATTTTAGATGTTAGATATTGCAACAAATTTGAAACAACTTCGTTTAGATAAAGGAATTGAGATTCCTCGTATAGCAAAATGGCTAAATGTACAGGAACGTACCTATAAACGGTATGAAGATGGTACACGTACACCTGATATTGAAACATTGTATAAAATATCAGATTTGTTTTGTGTTACTGTAGACGATTTGGTTCGTTATATTGATAAGAATACAGGTTCAGTAGATAGAAGCCTTGTTCTTTCCTATAAAGACTTGGTTGAATTGAGTCTGCATCCACGATTGGCTCATGGGCTGATTGCAGAAGTATATAGTAAATATGCCTATGATGAAGTTCCTAAGATTAGCAACGACAGCAAAATTAAGTATATTTATAAAAAAGATGTTAAAGTCTTATTGGAAAATTTGGTTAAGACTTTAGATAATTTAAGTTTGGATGCATGATTTTTGTAGAGCGTTATATAGATATAGCGCTCTTTTATTAGTTTAAAGAGGGTAAAGAAAATAGTATTTTTTGTTTCCTTTCTTTAAGCTAATAATGCTAATAAATAAAGAAAGTAGGGGTTGTTATTTGTAAGATAAAGATTGTACCAAAACAAAAGGTAACGAGTGATGGCACATTTATTTGGGGTGATTACATTTATCAAATATGTATTGTAACTAGTGAGGGAGAAATAATGTATGAGCCAATCTATCCTTTTGTTTTGACTAAAAATGACACTGTTTATCTTGAAGAATTTTTGGAAGAATATGGAGAACAGTTGATAGAACACTATTTGAGCGGGAATCGTTTATACTTTTCTCGCTTTTTGTATGGCTTTGACACGTTGTTGAAAGAACGATTTAAACAACGCTGGTTTGAGAAAGGAGTAATGATTGATTGAATTAGGGTTTCATACACGGTTGCTTCATGGTCTGATTGCAGAAGTGTTTAGCAAGTGTACTTATGATGAAGTTCCTAAGATTAGCAACGACAGTAAAATTAAGTGTATTTATAAAAAAGATGTTATAATTTTGTTAAAAAACTTGGAAACAAGCTTGGTTAAATAAAAAGGAGATATAAAATGAAAAAATCAAAAGTTCTTAGTGCAGTTTTAGTTTGCGGATTGTCTTTAAGTTTGGCAAATAGCGTATTTGCTGAAGAGACACCTAACCTCACAACACAACCTACAGATGATTCAACTGTGAAACAAGATACTACAGTTACTGAAAGTCAAGTTAAGACTGCTGAAGGTGAATATAATGAAGCCAAATCCTCTTATGATAGTCAAGCTGATGTAGTAAAAGAAGCTAAAAAACAACTTGAAGGAGCTACAGAAGCAAAAGACTTGGCGAGTCAAAACCTTTCAGAAGCAAAAGACTTGGCAAACCAAGCTACTCCTGAAACCATTGAAACAGCTAAAACAGAAGTGAAAGCTATTGAAGGCGAAATTGCCAAACAAGAAGCAGCGCTTACTGAAGCACAAGCAAACCAAGCTAAAGTTGAAGTTCATGTTACAGACCAAGAAGGTGTTGTTGCTCAATCAGGTCAAACAGTTAAATCTGCTGAAGACGAGGTTAAATCAGCTCAAACAGCTGTAAATAATGCTAAAGCTCTTCTTGATGGTACAGGTGCTCAAAAAGTCATTGATGAAGCAGATAAGGCTTCTACTAAATTAGCTACTGATGAAGCAAAACTCGTCGAAGCACAAGTCAAGGCTGATGAAGCAGAACTTGCTGATGGTGACCGTCAGTTACAAATTGACATGGCTACAATCGACCGTGATAGTAAACAAGCGACATTAACTATTGCTGAAACGCGTCAAAAAACTGCCACTGAAAACTTGGCAAAATCTACTAAAGCAGTTGAAGAAGCTACACCAAAATTGGCAACGTTGAAAAATGCGGTTGATGGTATCAATACTATCAAAGTCTCAACTGAATATGTTGAAGCCTTGAAAGAATACAATCGTCTTTTGTCTGCTACTGACGAAGCTGGTAAGCAACGACGTAAAGAAGTCTTTGCGAAGCTCCAATCTTTGTCAGAAGTAGAATACAAGAACAATGTTTACAAAGCAAACAAGAATGATTCAACTACAAAGATTGATACAAACAATCTTTCAGAAGAAAACTTGAAAGAGTTGGCTTTCTTTGCACAAGACCTTGTAAATGACATTCGTAAAGCTTTTGGACATACGAATGTTACAGTAACCAATGGTTCAGTGAAGTTTGCTGATGGTGTTACAGACCACTATGTTGCAGATAATTGGTCATTGAATGATGTAACTCAATTTGCTCATGATACTTACGCTATCAATCAAGCAGCCAAAGAAGCAGGACTTTCTTATGATGAAAAAGTTCTTGCAACAGGGTTGGTGCGAGAAAAACAACTTCAACCGTATGAAAACATGGTGAGCCTTGGTCTTGAAACACCAACCATTTCAATGGCAGAAGCGAAAGAATTAGTCTTTACCTCTGTTCTTGATTTCATGTTTAATGGTGGTGAATTTGCACATGCACATTCAATCGCTGGATTCAGTTGGGGCAAGGCTATTGACAAACAGTATCTAGGAGTGGATATATCTAATCGAGCAGGAGTGACAGGTATTCATTATCTATTAGTTTCATCTGATCAGATTGATTCAACTTCAGCGACTAAGTTTGATTCAACTGAAATTACTAATCCTATTAGTAAAGAAAAAGTATTGTCAGATTACCAAACTTTCCAAAAACAATATGAAGGTTTGGTATCAACTCGTGAAGCTGACAAAGTAACTCTTGCAACTGCGACTAAGGCAGTGGCGGAAGCTAAACAATCTTTTGAAACTGCTAAGGATGTCTTGAAACGTGCTGAAGCTATTAAGGTTCTTTCTCCTGAAGCACAAACAAAACTTGCTGAAGCACAAAAACAAGCTGAAGCTAGTCGTCTTGCAAATTCAAAAGCACAAGAAGCTGTTAAAGCTTTGACGGCTGATATTAAAGCTAAACAAAAAGTCTATGACGAAGCAAAAGCACTCCTTGCGGACAAGGAAGCTAAACTTGCTGAAGCAAAACAAGTTTTTGCGAAAGACAGTCAAGAATTAACTCGTTTGAAGAATGAAGTGAAATTAGCTGAAGCGAAAGTATTTGATGTGAAAGCAGCACTTGCTACAGCTAAACAATCTCTTGCAGATAAATTGGCTCACGTGGAAAAATTGACACATGCTCCAGAAGAGCTTGAAAAAGCACTATTGGCTTATACTGAAGCAGAAAAAGCCTACAACGAAGCATTGTCAACACTAACTCTTGAAAATGACAAGCTCACTAGCTTGCAACAAGAACGTGATGTCAAATTTAAGATTTGGCAAGACCTTCTTGCGAAATACAATAAACAAGAGGAAGCTAAACGATTGGCAGATACTTTGACACATGCTGAAGAAACAGAAGTACGTTCTAAAGCAGAGGGTAAATCTGAAGTTATTCAACTTGCTAATAAAGCGACAACTTCTAAAGTGAGTTCAACTGTCCAATCTTCTACATTGCCTTCTACTGGTGAATCAAACTCTTCATTTGTATTAGTTGGTTTATCAATGTTAGTTTCTATGTTTGGGTTGTTTATTACTGGTCGTCGTAAAGAAAATTAAATTGTTTATTGGAACTAGGAAGAATGAAAATTCTTCCTTTTTTATTGTTTAAGAAAGCAGACGAAAAAATTTGCTTCGTATGAGGTTGTTAGTCCTAGCAGGTGAAAAAGTATTAAGAAGAGGATAATGAAATGTTTGAAATGATTAGAGCACCATCTTATTAGAGGTGTTTTTATTTTATTTAATTATTGTAATTTAGAAAGAAAAGAAAGTAATTTATGTTTAAAAATCAAAAAACGTATGGCTTGAGGAAAGCGAAAAATGTCACAACGCTTGTAGGTTGTGAAGTAGGTCTTACATCTTCTGCGAAGAAGATTATTGCTGGTGTTGCACTCGCTGGTACATTGGTTGTTCCTGCTCTTGCTGGAAATGTAGTAAGCGCTGATGAAGTTGGCACTGGAAATCCAGCTACTAATTTAGTTGAAGTTCAACCATCTGCAACTGAAGGCAATTTGAATGCTGGTGCGAATGCGAATCAAACTGAAACGATTACGAATATTGTAACATCACCAAAATTAGGTGAAGCAGTTTCTAGTGCAAAACAAGCAGGTGTAATTGTGAATGGTGGTGAAACTGTTACTTATGACAATTATACTGAAGCAAGTGATGATTTTGCGAAGCAAATAGAAACTGTTAATGAAGTAACAGAAAACCATATTGAAACAAAAGAAGCAGTTTCTAAAGCGAATGGTAAAGTTGCTGAATTGGAAGAAGAAGCTAAAAAAGCTGGCATTTCAGTGGAAAAAACAACTGAAACAGTATCAGACTCTAAAAGCGTAGATACTGATACAAAATTAGCCAAAGAAACACTTGATATTTACAACGGTGCAAAGTCAAAAGTTGATAAAGCAAATGCGAACGGTGCCGAATTAAAAGATAAAGCAAAACAAGCAGGTGTGAATGTTGCTGATGGCAGTCCTAAAACGGTTAAAACTGCTGGTGAAGTGAATCCTGATTTCTCAAAACAAGAAGGAATCATCACTACTTACACTAATACAAAAGCGTCAGCTGAAAAAGCAAACCAAGCAGTAGCTGATTTGGTTGAAAAAGCAAAAGCAGCAGGTTTGACTATCACTTTAACAGATAGTTTAGTTTCAACTCCTTCAGAAGTAAACAGTGACTTGACAAGTGCTTTGAAAGCAGTTGAAGATTACAATGCTTCAACACTAGCAGTAATTGCTGCTAATAAAGACGCTGAAGCAATCAAAGCACTTGCAGCTAAAGCTGGTGTTAAAGTGGTTGAAAAAACAGATACAGTAACAGCTGGTACAAATCCAAATACAACAGGAAATGCAGAAGCTAAATCAACGATTGCAGCTTTTGAAGCACTTGTAGAAGAAGCTGAATTAGAGAATCAAAAGGCTGATGAAAAGTACAATCTTGAATATGCTGCGTATGAGAAAAAACTTGCTGAGGCACAAGCAACAACGAATAAAGTTGGTTACTTGTCTGAAGTTGTTATTCAGTCCTTGGTCATGAAATCAGAATCAAATGCTAAATTAGCTATCGAATATCAAGGTGAAGCTGAAAAGCGTAAAACAACCGTATTTGACGGACGTGTGAATCATGATTATGATTACCATATCCAAGGTGACGGTAAGTTGGTAGCGACTTATACAAATTTGGAAAATTCGTATTATAACGGTAAAAAAATCGCTAAGGCAGTTTACACTTATAGCGACCCACAACGCTTGGGTGTTTGGTTAAACGTACATAATGACCCAACAGTCACTGTTACATATGAAATGGATTCAAAAAGTAGTGGTTACGTGACTGGAACTAGTAAGTTAGCTATGGATGTTGAATACTTCTATGAAGACGGTTCAAAAGTCACATATAATGCTGAAGCTCCTGCGGTGTTTGCCTTAAATTCAATGAACCGTTCAAAAAACTATGCTGGTACAGGTGCTGGTGAAGCTGTGACTGTTCTTTCAGCTAATGCTAAGTTCGTATCTATTAATGGTTCTACAGTTGCACAAGAAGGAAAACTTATCCATGCAATGAAATATAATGACTATAAATCTAATGGGTCTGATTATGAGTCATCTGATTGGGACACTTCAACATCCTCTACACGCTATTACGGTGCAGGAGCTCTTGTGGTCTCTAGTGGGGATAAACTAACTTTGGAATTGTCTATGGACCAAGTTAATGCTCCGCTATTAAGTTCAGGTCGTTACTGGTTTGCTCTAAATACGAATGTATCTGCTCCAGTGATTGAAAAACCAGTTAAACCAATACCAAAAGAAATCAAACCACCAGCAACTGGTGTCGAAGTGACAACATACAAGGTTGATAAGCCTGCTTTGGAAGCAACTACCTACACTGTACCGACACCAACAATTCAAGTGCCAATCTATAATGTTGACAAACCTCATTTGACTGCGGTTGTCTACAATGTGGCGGAAGCAAGTGTTCCAGTTCACGATGTGCTTGTAAAACAAACACCTCAAATCACGAAAGCAGTTAAAAATGCAGATGACGTGGATATTGATACCATGCTTGTTCCAAAAGGTGAAGTAGTTTCTTACGAACTCAACGCTCCAACTCTCAAAGCTGGTCGTCCTGTTTATGCTTTAGGTAAAGGTCAAGACGCTCTTCCAAGCGGTTACGTGACACTTGTTGAAGAAACTATCAAAGCTAACGAAGCAAACTATGTGTTGACTTACAATGAAGCAAGCAATACTTACGATATTGACTTCACTAATGACTTGGTAGCGAAGTTGAATAGCGACAATGCAACAGACTTCAAGTTGCCAAATCTTGTCATTGTTGGTTTCCCTTCAAATGACGGTGCAACCTATGAAAACACATGGAAATTGGAATTGACAGAAGTTCCAGATTCTAATACTCCTGATGAACCAGGTAAAACAATTACAATCTACTCAAATAAGGTTGTGATTCATACTCCTGGCAAAGACAAGGACAAAGAACCAGACCCAGAAAATCCAACACATGGTGGTAGCGTGATTAAACCTGAAAAACAAGTTCTTGACAAAGAAGGAAATGATATTCACGGTAAGACAGTTACTCAAGGTGATGTGATTACCTACGTTGGTAAATGGGACTTAGATCAATACAAAGACATTGTGGCTAGTGCGGTAGCTATCTCACGTGGCTTTGGTTATTTGGATAATTATGACGAATCCAAAGTTAAGTTCTTGACTGATACTGCTAAATTCAATACGCAAGAAGATGGTAGTGGTGAGAACGTAGAAGGCTTGAAAGCCTATGTTGTTAAAGATATTTCTGAAGCTCCAAAAGAAATTCAAGACATGCTTAAAAATGCTGGAATTGAAATTGCCAAAGGTGATGAGTTTGTCTTCTGGGTTGCGGAAAATCCACAAGAATTTTTCGACAAGTACGTGAAAACAGGTACTAATGTTTACATGATTGCGAATGCTGAAACTAAAGCTGAAGGCAAAGCAGACAACGTTATTTATCAGGTTGATTTTGGCAATGGCTATGTTTCTAACGTTGTTACAATCAATATCGTGAAACCACAAGAACCAGCTAAGCCAACTCCAAGCACACCAGTAGCGCCAGCTTCTGTGTTACCAAGTACTGGTGAAGCAAGTTCGTCTGTTGGTTTAATTGCTGGTATCTTGTTGTTTGTGACAAGCATGTTTGGTTTGGCTAAAGTTAAAAAAGAAGAAAAATAATAACTATTGACCTAGATATGTCGTGAAAACTGTCTAATTTAAAAAAAGAAAAGGAAAAAATTATGAAATTTGAAAGTCTTAAATTGAAAAAAGGTGCATTGAAAGATGTGCGTTATGGTTCATTGCTTGAAACGTTGGATACGTTTAATGGTGAAAAAGGTGTGTTTAATCGACATGAAGTTTTTGCGGAAGGTCAAAACTGTTTTCATGTCATTACAAGTGGTTCTGTAGAAAAAATTGAACCTTTTACTGAAATTGAATTGGTTGGTGCTAAACCTGTGATTGATGCAGTTAGTGGATATAGTATGACACCTGCTTTAAATATTCAAGCTGAAAAAATTGTTGTAAAAAATGGAGGTAATAAATAATGGCTGTTAAAGGAATTGGTCTGAATCTTGGTGAACGTTTGGTAATTGCTGGTAAGAAATATGAAATTGTCAATGATGTGGTGGATGTACCTGCATCAGTTGGAATGTTGAAGTTCATTGGTATTGATGAACCTGAATTTGGTACTGAAGAAGTTGAAGTAAATGGACGTGTTGTGCAGGAACGTACCTCTGAAATTCTTGGTTATCGTGTTACGGTAATGAATATCAATGACAAAGCAATGGATACTGTGACTGTTACAGATATGATGCTTGCTGATTTGGAAGCATTGAATTTGAAACGTGGGGACGACTTGGAATTGATTGACCCAGTGCTGACAATTTCTCGTATGGCACGTGGTAATTCTCAGTTGAAGCTGTTTGCAGGTGGCTTGAAGAAAGTTGGTGGTACTCAAACACAACAAGCTCAAAATCAGTCTGAAGGTAAGAAATAAGGTGAAGTAGATGGCGAAAGTGAACTTGATACCTCCGTATAAAGGGGTTAAAATCAAGCCATGGATGCGCCATTTGAACTATATTTTTGTTGGGGTGCTAATTTTCATAGGGTTAGTACCTCTTTTTTTATTTGGTTTTCTGAATTATCAACGATTCATGAAGATTGATTATGGCTTATATGGTTCTGTTTTAGCGTATTTGGTATTGGTTATTGCTTTAGGATTCTATTTGCAGTGGTTTCTCTTTGAATCAACGGTATTATTTGCAAAATTAGAACGATTGAAACGATTATCACGTTTTATGTTTGAAAACAATATCATGTATGAGAAGAAAATTCAGAATGGTAAGCGTAAAGTAAAATTTCCGAAAGTCTTTCTTAAGCAAGGGAAGTTTGAATTGGAAGCTTCTTTTGAATTAGCTGGTTCTAAGTTTCAGGAGAAATTCAAAAAGATTGGTGGCGATTTAGAGACTACTTTTGGTATGGATTTCATGGAAACTGAAGATGATGCACGTTTTAAGACCTATAAGCTTGCATATTCTGCTATGTTGAATCGTATCAAGATTTCAGAAATGACTTTTAAATATGGTGAAGGTGTTCGTTTGATGAAGAATTTTTATTGGGATTTTGAGTCAGACCCACATTTGCTAGTTGTTGGTGGTACTGGTGGTGGTAAGACAGTGTTCTCACGTGGTTTGTTGCGTTGTTTGGCACAATTTGCAGTAGTTGAAATTGGTGACCCAAAACGTGCAGATTTTGTAACATTGACTGATTTACCAGTATTTAAGAATAGAATCTTCTTTGAAAAAGAAGATATTGTTCAGATGTTCAAAGATGCGGTTGAGGTCATGGATAAACGATATGATTTCATGCGTGCATCTATGAAGGAAAATGGTGAGAAGGATTTAAGACCATTCCATGCTTATGGATTGAAACCTTATTTTATTATCTGTGATGAGTACAATGCTTTTATCAATTCTTTGGGGTATAAAGACCGTGAAGAAGTTGAAAAGGCTTTGGTATCATTGACGTTGAAAGGTCGTCAAGCTGGTGTGAATATGGTTGTAGCTATGCAGAAGCCTTCTACAGATGATATTCCTTCTAAGGTACGTGACAATATGAATATGCGTATTTCTGTTGGTCGTTTGTCAGATACTGGTTATTCTATGGTATTTGGTGATGCGAATGCGAATAAGGAATTTAAGTATATGAAATATATTGGTGGTGTTCGGGTTTATGGTCGTGGTTATTCAGCAGTGTTTGGTCAAGTTGCCCGTGAATTTTTTGCGCCATTGCTGGAAAAAAAATATTCATTTTATGATGAATTTTCAAAATTGGAGTATATTCCGAACCCATTCAAAGGTCGAGAGGTTCAGGTGACAACTGAAGAAATTGTTAAGGTGGAAGAAAAGCAGACTGTTGTTGAATCCGTTCCAACTGAATCAGTTGTGTTGACTTTGAAAGAGTATGCGGATGAAAAGGGGTATGAACCAAGGAATCTGCGTAAGATTATTACGATTTTGCAGACGGACTATGGGAAAGAAATTTCAAAATCTAGTGGTCAAATCATGGTTGATACTGATTTGAGTATACTTTTATCTGAAGTTATGTCCGAATTTGAGGGCGGAGAGCCTACTTATAAGAAAGCAGTGGGGAAAGTCTTAGGTAGCGGTAGTGGAGAATGAGTCCAAAGGCAAGGGCAAGGATGGGCGAAGCCCGTCCGAAGCCTGAAGCCTGATGGATGAAATTCACCACTATCGCTTTAAGCAAACCCCCTATTTCTAATAGGGGGGTAGAAATAGCTAAAAGCTAGGCGACGACCACCCTCAAAGCTTGGCAGGTAGCGGAGTTCGGAGTTTTTGAACCTGTACACTTTTTGCTGAAAAAGCGTACACCAAGATTAAAATTTGAAATTTTGGTTTGAAATAATTGTTTTTAGATATTATTAAGATGTGATATAATCAAAGTACAGAAAAGTTAAGACGGTGGCTCTTATTTCTGAAAGGTGGTGGTGCTTATGAAAGTAGGTGCTAAAATCCAAAGAGAAAGGAGCAAGTGTTGTCGGTTTACGAGACAATACAACTCATGCTTGGGTTTGGTAGTTTTTTACTATCACTCATTGGTTTGATGGTTGTTATCGTAAAAATGAGCAATAAAAAATAACCGTCTCAACTTTGGTAGGTTAACGGTTATTTTTTAACAGTTATTTTGCCACCGTCTTAAACGGTTCTGCAAGGGGTAGTTGTTTCCGCAACTGCCCTTTTTTCTATTTCTATTATATCTTAATGTGAAAACTTAGTCAAAGAAATTGTGAGGAATAGATGAAAAGTAGAATAGTAGACGGTAAGTATTTGAAAAAGTTACGAAAAGATAAAATTAGGGTCAGACAAAAAGTATTTGCAGAGATGGTTGGGGTTTCTGTTGATGCAATTAAATCTTATGAATCGAATAGACGGATGTTGACGGTTGAAAAGTTCCTTGATATAAAAAGTAAGCTTGGATATTCGAATCATGAATCAGAAAGACTGGAAATACTGATTGACTATCTGAGAATTACGTTTAAGGATGTACGTGACCTTGACTATTTCACTACTGAATATTTATATTGTCCTTTATCTGATTTCACTAGTGAAGAAACAAAATTGATGATGTATACTCACTTGTGGAAACGTGGTGATATTTGGATATTTGACTATGCAGATAAAACATTGACAGATAATTATCAGATTACAATTCAATTATCTGGAGCAGGTTGTCGTCAGATGGAATTGATTTTGGAGCGTGATGGTATCACGTGGGCTGAGTTATTGCAGAAGATGGTTTATGAACGGCAAGATATGCAGGTTAGACGCTTGGATATTGCAATGGATGAACTGTATCGTGGAATTGGCAATGAAAATGAACAAATTAACCTTTCAGATTTGATTGTAAAGTTGTATTCTAAAGAATTGTATTACGAAAAGATGCGAAGCTGGAATAGTGTTGATGGTGGGCGCTTGGATGGAAGTGAAAATCAAGGTTTGTCAATCTATTTTGGTAGTCGTCAATCAAGTATGTATTTTAACTTTTATGAGAAACGTTATGAATTGGCTCGTAAAGAAAAAATATCGGTTTCGGAATCTTTGGGCGTTTTCGGAGTATGGAATCGGTATGAGATACGCTTGTCCGATGAAAAATCACAAGCGGTTGTTGAAGAGTTTGTAAATGGAGTTGATTTAGCTGAGATTGCACGTGGCTTGATAAATAGTCGTTTGGAAGTCTTTGATGGAACTAATGCTTATGGAGCATATTTACCTGATGAAAAATGGCAACGGCTTTTTGGTGGTGTTGAACCATTGAAATTATCTATCAAACCTGAACCGTATAATATTGAAGATACGGTTAAGTGGCTGGTCTATCAAGTGTCAGATAGCTTAGCGCTTATTGATGAAGCGGATAAGATATTGAATACAGCTTATATCAAAATGATAATGCAGTCAGGAGAAATTACAGAAAAATCACGAAAAATTTTAGATTCGTTGATTAGCAGTAAGCGTGATTATGATGCGGTCTACTGTTAAGGAAATTGAAAGTTATTTGGCACAACGATTACAAGTTATGCCTTTGATTATTGAAGATGTGGTATCGAAGTTGCCTGATAGTTACTTTTATATGCCTGAAATAAAAAGGGGTGATGAATATGTACAATTAAGAAGAGATATTAGTCTGATGCAGTCAAAAATGGTTTCGTCCGTTTATCGGTCAGATGAAAATATCAGAAAAAAACATAAGAATTTAGTAAAAGAGTATCAAAATGCTCTTTTTTTGTTGTCTCAAAATAAGCGAAAAAGTTTAATTGAAGAATTGAAATCGGAAAACCTAGAAATGCAATGTGCCTGTATGATTTCACTTATCAATGAATATAGGTTATTGCCAAGACTAAGGGAATACCGATAGCGAGGAGTAAACGAATGGAAATTATTTTAGTTGGTCGTGACTATGCTCGTTCTGATGAATGTAGATTTTACACATTAGATTCAGAAGGCGAATATCTTGATAATGACTTGACTTATAGTGAAGTTTGTCAAATCATGCATAAGAAGTTAGAAGAAGCAGTAGATGAAGGCTACATTGATAAAGATTCAGCATTTGATATTGAAGATGATATGTTTGCCTTTAATCAATTTATGGAAAATTTGTAAAAAAGTAGTTGTAAAAAGAAAGTAGGAATTAAAAATGAATGAAGAAAAGAAAGCAACAATTAAAGCAGTAAAATCAGTAGCCCAAGAATTTGGGGAACATTTACAGAATCGCCGTTGGGATGAAGCCTTTGAATCAGGTGGTCGTTTGAATACATTGCTAAAAACTGAAGAAGTCAAGGAATTGACGGATGCGGAAAAGGAAAAAGAAGGAATTCATGTCATTCAAGAAAATCTTCGTAAATATTTCTTTTGGTCAGGTGAATTACGTAAGGCTGAAGGTGCATTGGTTGCCAAAGGCAAGAATATTTTGAGTGCATTGTAAAGGAGGCTAATATGTCATTAGAAATTTATGCAGTTGTGCGAGATTTGGTTTCAGGTAAACAAGCAGGCTTTGACTTTCCGATTTCAGAAGAAAACGTTTTGGAACGTTTGGGTTTAAATACGGAAGCGAAATGTGAGTTAGTAATTACTGAATCAAGTCTACCTGATATTTTAGGCATTAGTCCTTCTTTTGATGTAGTGAATGATTTTGCGGAATTGACTGAAGATGTGGAAGCAAATCTTGTAAAAGCAGTGTCAGAAGTTATGGGTTACAAAGCCTATGATTTTGTTAGGGAAGATTTTAATTTTGATGATTGTTCTCTTTTTTATGATGTTAATACTCATAGGGAACTTGGGGAATATTGGATTGAAGAATCTGGTTTTGAGAATCTAAGTAAAGATACACTTGAACAATATTTTGATTGTGAATCTTACGGTCGTGATATTGATATTGAAAATCAAGGTGGTTTTACAGATTATGGCTATTTAAGTATCAATTAAAGAAATATGGAACAATTTGATGTAAAAAATAAGCGTTATGTAAGATTGATGTCTGGAGAAAGTAGACTATCTATAGATGATTTGTATAAGGATAGATTGCGTATTTTAGGGGTGAAATACATTGGATATGGGAATTATGAAATTTTTGATTATTCCTATTATGATGCTCTGAAAAAGACAGGTCACGTTGCGAATTTAGCAAATATGGTGTCATTGCATAATGCTTTGTTAGAAGTAAGATAAGCGTGGAGGGTTCGCCCTCCTTTTTTTGATAGGTGTATAATGCAGGCAAAAATAAGATTGTATGAAAAAGGTCAAGGATATACCTTACCGAAACCAGTTGACTTGTTGAAATTTGATGAAAATGCAATTCGTGAGCGATTGGTTGACTATGGATATTCCTATGATGCTGAATTGAGTGTTGTAGAATTTGTGGATTGGGAAGTCGTTCGGACTATGCCCTTGCGTGATGCGTACTTATTAAAGGTAGTGTTGGAGAAAGGGTATGACGGGGATGAATCGGTCTTGGTCTATATGCTTAAATCTCCTAAATATACTTTGGATGATTGCATATTTGAGTTGTTCAAATATGAAGGGAATACAGAAGAAAGTCTATTGGCAATGTTGCTTAGAAACGAGTTGACAAGAAGTCGTACCAAATCTTTCATAAATGACCTAGTTTCTTCCTTAGTAGAAGAGAAGGAGATGTTACAAACACCAAAAGGCTTCTATAGCCGATTGGTCTGATAGAAAGGTGAATAATGTCTAAGGAAAACAAAATTTCTTTCCTGAAGAAGCGAAAGAAAAAATATATTCATGAAATGAAAGTCATTGACCAAAAAAAGATGAATCGCTATTTTGCGATTGGAACAGTTGTGTTTATGACACTTTGTGGATTGACGGTTGTTAGTAGTTTTGCAAGAAATACTACAGATAGTGGTAAGCAAGCGAAAGTCGAAACGGTTGTAAAAAAGACAGATACCGTTGATAATCGCCTGCAAGTTTTCATTGAAAATTATATTTCAGCATATTTCAATTTCTCTGTGAAAGATATTGATTCTTACAATGAGAAATTGAATAAGTTTTATAATTTTGTTCCTGAAACAAAAAATCAAGGTCAAGTAAAAGTAGATACTAAGCTGGTATCTTACCGCTTGGAACAGATTTCTGAAACGGAAGCAAAATATCGTGTGACCTATGAAACAGAAGGTCAGAAATTGACGGTGTTGTTCGGTGTTCCTTATGGTGGTAAAGAAGGTAAGTATTATGTATCAGGCTTGCCATACTATCAAGCAGTAGTGAATTTCAAAGCTGAAGAAGTGGATAAGAAAGAAGCCTTATCATTATCAGCTAGTGATGATGTGTCGGAAGAGGACAGAAAGACTTTAGAGGACTTTTTGAAGCTCTTCTTTACGAACTACACTACAAGTCAAGAAAATCTTGATATTGTTTCTAAGGGTGTGAGAACTATTAACGGAGCAGAATTTAAGTCACTTGACTATACCTACTTTAAGATTAGTAAGGTTCAAGTGAAAGCATATGTACAGGCTACATTTGCGATTGCTGGAACAACACATAGTGAAAACTTCACATTTGATATTACAGAGAAAGAAGATGGAACTTTCTTTGTCAATAAATTGGAATATAAGATTCCATCAGACTTTGCAAAATGAGAAAGATAATGAGGTAAAAATTTATGCAGAACATTTGGAATTGGTTTGTTAGTGATATTGGAGTTTGGTGTATCGTTGGCTTTGCGAGCTGGAAGGCTATTGAATCTGTACGTGAACAGAAAATTGGTAAAGCGATTGGAGCGATTGCGATTGGTGCATTTGCCTACTATTTTGTGAAAAATCCTGAAACTGTGCTGAATTGGGGTTCTTCAATTATTGGTAAATTCTTCGGAAAATAGGTGAAAAAATGAGTGAAGCAGGAAAAAGAGTAGATAAGAAGTTGTATTCATATAAGGAAGCACTTAGTCAGCCTGTATGGGTTCAGAAAATTACAGAACGATTTTCGTTTACGAATCCTATTCGGTTGTCGGCTTTTGTTTACTTCTTCCTGTTTTTTGGTTTGTTTTGGTTTTTGCTAGAAGCGCTGGTTGGGTTCTTTTCAATGGGTCTGCGTGGAGTGCTATCGGTATTCTTTTCGTTGCAGTTAACTATTTTTGTAAATGGACTGGTCATTGATGGTAAGGCAATTTTGCCTTATGTAAGAGATTATCTGTCCTTTTATCTTGTACATGGGATAAACGCAGGAAAGGTCTACATTAACAAAGGTCAAATCTATGTTAAACCAAAAAATCAAATCAGAATTAAAAAGGTGAAAAAATGAGTATCACAAAGTATCTTGGAATTGATAATCAAGTCCGAATGGGGAATATTTGGGATATTAAAGGGAATTTAATTTTGAAGAAGGATGGTAGTGTTTTTGCCATGTATCGAATCCCTTCTAAGATTATCAATTCTGTAGATTTTGAAGCAAAAGAAGCCCTAAAGGAATTAGAATATGTCACATTAGATGGTCTAGTTTCGTATGGTGATTGTGCAATACGTAGAGTTCCTGTCAATCAGGAATTGTATGATATGTTTAAAAAGTTGTCGTTGGATATTGACTGGGAAAGTAGTGTTGCAGACCTTGCGGAAGATTTTTTGCAAAGCCAACTTGTTTATTTGGAAGAAAGTATGGTGGAAGTATATGAACAGTTGTATTTTATGATTGTTCCATTAAAATCTATCCATGTGTCAGTTGACCTAAAATCAGTTCTCTATGAAGGCTATCGTAGTGTTAGAAATACTGCTTTGTCTCTTGTTGGTTTGGATGAAGCTGTTCCTGAAAATTGGAATGAAAAATACAAAGTTCAGTTAGAAGTCTTAGAAAATACGTTGCATAGTTTGGATGCAAAGCCATTGTCTACTGATGAAACGTATTTTATCAATCGGCATCAGTATTTACGTGGCATGAAGTACGATAAGAACTTTGAAATTGAATTTGTTCAAACTTCCATTGAAAATCTAGATGAAGTGAATATTGAATTTGAAAATGTCAATATCATGAAATTGAGCAATTTGAATGAAGAACGCTATCTAGCATTTATCCCAGTAGAAAAGCTTCCTCAAAATATGTCTTATTTGCATCTAGAAGAAGAAATTCAAAATATTGGTTTTCCAGTAGAGTCGGACTACTTGTTCAATTTTTCAAATTTGAAAAAATTCAACTCGGTTCTTGACCGTGCGAAACGTGCAAGGTTACGGTTGAAAAACACGGTTGAAGAATCGGATGAAAGTGGTTCTGTTCAAAAAGGCTCGGTTTTACGAAGTCTTTTTCTTTTGGAAGATGTTCAGGAGCAGATTGATGAAGGTGAAGCAATGGTCAATTACATTCATACGAATGTGATTACTGCTTCTACGATTGATGAATTGAAGAACAAATATGAAATTCTGTTTTCTCGATTGAAGTCTTTGAATGTGGAAGTTGTTCGTGCGAATGCTGACCAGTTGTATTTATTCTATAAAAATATGATTGGTGAAGTGTTAGAAAATAGCGATAAGAATTTCTTGCAAACAATGACATTGAAAGCTTTCGTAGAAAATCTGTTCTTTATCAATCGAAAGGTTGGAACGGATGTAGGCTTCTATATTGGTCGTGTGGATAATCAAATGGCTAGTTGGCAAGGGAATTTTAAAGACGCAATTGCGTCTAGTACCAATCCTGTATATGTGAATCTGTTGCAGGCTAACAAGTTGAAAGTTGCTGGCAAAGTAACAAGCAATCCCCACGTAGCCATCATTGGTGAAACTGGGACTGGTAAATCCTTTTTGACGAAGTTATTATTCACTTGTCATAGTTTTTTGAAAACGAAAATTTTATACATTGACCCTAAAGCTGAAATGCGAAAGCAGTATCACAAAGTGTTGGAAAAACATAAGAAGGCAGGAACGAATGTACCGTTACAACGGTATATTGAAGGTATTAAGTTTGTCACGTTAGATGCGAAAAATCCTGAAAACTATGGAGCATTAGACCCAATCGTATTCTTGAAAGGACAAGAAGCTACTGATTTGGCAGATTCTATGATTGATTCCTTGCTTGGTAAGGATAACAATCCATTGGTTCAAGCAGGCTATTTGGAAGCTATAGAGACAGTTCTAAAAGAACGTGCTGAAGGAAAGAAGGTTGGTATGAACCATGTCTTTTCTAAGATGCAAGAAAGTGTAGAGAAGGAAGTTGTCAATGCAGGTAAATTGCTAGAACGAATTGTGAAAAATTCGATTCTTTCCTTGTGTTTCTCTGATGGTCAAAATGAATCGATTCAACTGGATAACAAAGTTACGGTATTGGAAATTACTGGACTTGATTTGCCAAAAGTAGATAATTCAGTTCAAGAATTGACAAAGAGTCAGAAAAAGTCCTTGACAGTCATGTATGCACTTGGTTATTTCTGTAAACGGTTTGGAGAGATGGATAGGACTGAAGAAACTATCCTATTCTTTGATGAAGCGTGGTTCTTCAATTCTACAGCAGTAGGAAAAACAATTCTGAAGGAATTGAAACGGATTGGTCGTTCCTTCAATAATTTTATGGTCTATATTACTCAATCAGTCAAGGATTTGGAAAGTAACGAAGATTCAACAGGATTCGGTACTGTTTTTGCGTTCTTGGAAAAAACTGAAATTGATGAAGTCCTTGATTATTTGAAGGTGACTAAGACAGATGAAACACGAGAATGGTTGTCAAACATGACTATGGCTCAATGTATTTTCTATGATACCTTTGGTCGAAAGGAACGAATTACAGTTGATGGTATGGAGGCTGATATTATTGAATTGTTTGATACAGTAGAAACTAAACTTAAGTCGGTCAGTTAGGAGGGAGAAAATGAAGAAAAGGTGGATGAAAATACGGTTCACGTTTTTCAATTTATTGTTGGTATTCTCTCCTCTTACGATTTTTGCGGATGAAAAGATGAAAGCTTCTGAAGTATTTAAAAATAAGATTACTTTTGAAGAAGGCATGGAGTATTTAGACCGATTTACAAGTAAAGTTTGGGTTAATAAGGGTTTTCTTGGGTTAGATGGTACAACTATCTATCTAATCAATTCCTTTGTACAAGGTATCTTTTGGATTTCTAAGACGATAGTATATGTTGCTGGTTCGATTTATGGGATTTTGGCAAATAATGAAGATTTAGATAACTATGTTGATACTGCCTTAGCGGTAGGGGCTGGTGTCTACAAAGGACTGTATACTAACTTTGCAGGCATGGCAGGAACATTGATGGGTCTTTGGTTAGCTTATATTTTCTTTGTAAAAAATGGAAAATTTGGAGCAACCTTATTGAGGATATTCCTCGTGTTTGCTTGCTCAATCGCTATGTTTTCTACTTACAAGGGAAAATATGCCCTACGTCATATCTATGATGGCATTAATACAGTTGTAAGCGAAGTCTCTACCAAGTCTTTAGCTAGTATGAATAAGTTGTACAATGAAGGTTCTCAAAATAATTCTAAATTGGCAGGAAATGTAAGCAATTCTTCAGCAGCGGTTTTGGATAAATATTTTGAAGTTGCCGTATGGACACCATATCAGTATATGAACTCAACCTATAGACTGAGAAATGATGGTAGTGGGGTTGATTTCGACTTAACAGATTCCCAATTCAAGTCTTTGTTAGACTATGATTCAGGGAATAATGATTTTGAAGTTGAAGGTAAGGAAAAGATAGGAGTTGTTGTCGGTGAACCTGAAAATTTGAAAAAACCAATGCTTTCAGCTTCTTGGGGGAAGAAATTTACTTATGCGATTACCTCACTGTTTGATGCTTTAGTATTAGGTGCGATTCTTGCAGGTATCTCCATTACTGCTTTCAGCTTGAAGTTGATTGTATTGGCATTACTCATGTTAGGTGGATTCATTGCAATTTTAGGGATGATTCCATCATTTGAAAATATCATGTATAACTTCTATAAGAAAATGGGTGGCTATCTTGTAATATCAGGACTGTTACAGGTTGTTGCTATCTTTGTATTATGGGTCTATGATATTTTGACAACGGTTTTAAATGGTCTATTTGTAGGCAATCCTTTAATTGTAGCGTTTTTGAAATGTGTCGTGATTTTCTTGACATATAAGAAACGTGATGCCTTAGCTGGTATTTTTACAGGTAACAGAATGACACGATTATCAAATAACGTGACAAGAAGGATTGATAGAGCAGGTAGAAATATGACACGCAAGGCTTCTCAAAAGGCAGTTGGTCGTATGAAGCAGGCTAGTACCGTTGCAAATCAATTTGGCAGAGGAGCGACTGTTATTGCTGGTCGAAAAGTTGGTTCTGCACTAGGGAATAAAGTTCGTCATTTTAAACCATTGGCAGATAAGGAGAGTAAGACTAATCTTTATAAAGAAGGGGTTAAAGATGTTGGTCGGAAGATGAAATCTGTTGGACACAAGACTGCTGGAACGTTCAGAAATATTCGTGCTGAAGGAGTGAAGAATAAGTCAAGTTTGACTTATAAGAATGTCAAAACAAAAGCAAATAGGAATATGAAGCTTGCCAAGGAAAATGCGGAAAAATCGTTAGGATTCCGCCAACGGAAGCATAATTTGGAAACGAAGCAACGATTAAAATTAAATCGTGAAAAACGTAAATCTATTAAGCCTACTCTAAAAAGTGGAAAAGTTAAGGTTAATAAGTCAGTTGAGCCAGTAAAATCAATTAGACCTGATCGTCAGGATTCTATTATTGTCAAAGATGAAAAAGGCCAAGATTCATTGAATCCATTTGTGATTAAGGAAGATAAGAAGCCAAAATTTAGGAGAAAATAAATGAAAAAAATCATTAAGTCACTTTTACTTTCATTTAGTGGATTTTTTCTAACAATTTTTCTATTTTGTATATTCTTGTTGTTTGCTTCTAATTTATCTTCTGTCAGTCGTTCATCAGAAACGGTAGATGGTATTGAGTATGTGGAACATTGGACAACTGATGACCCATATACTCATAATTTACTGGCTCATAGGTATGGTATTACTGCTGAACAGATAGATGGTTATTTAGCGACTACTGGTATCAATTATGATAAGTCACGTATCAATGGTAAATTGTTGTTGACGTGGGAAAAATCATCTGGCTTAGATGTACGTGCTATTGTAGCAATAGCCATCATGGAATCTTCTTTGGGTACTGCTGGTGTAGCAACTAAGGCAGGAGCCAATATGTTTGGTTATGGTGCTTATGATTCAAATCCTGACCATGCGACCAATTTTAATGATGAATCTGCGGTGACTGGTTTAACGACTGTTACGATTATTCAAAATAAGAATACTACTTTTAAGATTCAAGATGAAAAAGCAAAATTGCATTCACTTGGTTTGTTAAATGTAACGCTACAAGGTGGCGTCTATTTTACTGATACGAGTGGTTCGGGGAAAAAACGTGCTGAAGTGATGGAACGTATGGATTCCTATATTGATGCACATGGTGGAACTCCTAAACCACCAAAAACTACTACAGGCGAATTTGCCCTTGGTAGCGGTACAATAGCATCTTCTTGGGATTTTCCAGTAGAATATACAGGCAAATTGAAATATAATCAACCGACACAAAGAGCAATGACGACACAAGCAGGCAGTGGTTATCCTGTTGGTCAATGTACTTGGTATGTTTATAACCGATTAACCGAAATCGGAATGATAACAGAAGCTGATGGTTATGGTTATCTTGGTAATGGTCAAGATTGGGTTGGAAGTCTGATGGCTAGAGGTTGGAAACGAATTGATAGACCAGTAGCTGGAGCTGTAGTATCCATGGCATATGGTGAATACGGTCATGTAGCGTTTATTGAGCACGTAAATGAAGATGGCTCATTTTTACTTAGCGAGTGTAATTATGCAGGAAACCAATCACAGGTTCATTTTCAAGTAACTACTCATCAGGCGAATTTTAGCTATGCAATTAGGAAATAGGAATATAATATGATAGAATAGAAAGGAGAAAAAATGGGAGAATATTCTATTATGGATATTGTTACAATAGTAAGTTTGGTTGGTGGAGTTACTGCGTTTATTGGTGCGATTGCTAGTATTATAGCTTCTGTACAAAAAATCGGTAGAGATACAAAATCTATTACGGACAACATAGACCATAAATATGATTCGTTGTCAAAAGAGCACGCTTCATTATCAAAAGAGCACGCTTCATTATCAAAAGAGCACACTTCGTTATCAAAAGAACATGATTCTATTAAAAAAGATACAGAATATATCTCTAATGAGATGAGATATGAAAAAATGGCACGTGAAAAACTATATGAAAATAGTTCTCGTGCAAAAGAGATATTGGAAACAATGGATATGATGAAAGAAGTTGTTTTACAAAATGCGAAGTTGAATGAAGAAAATGCTATTTTAAAGGTTCAGAATCAAGAACTAACGCAAACCAAAAATAATAGTGGTGGGAAGAAACTTCTTAATGTGATTGATAGGTTTGACCGAAAGCTATCTGAATTTGAAGAATATCGTGATACTGAAGAAATTCAAAGAATATTAGCTAAAATCAGAAATGAACTGTCAGAATATGATAGATAATTATTTTGTAAGAAACAAGTCAGAAATGGCTTGTTTTTTTATTTTTCTTATGTAGTGAGAAAGTAGGAGGGAACAATGTTATAATGTTATTGAAAATAATATTGATAGTAGGAATTTTTATAATGATAGATGGAGTAATTCAATTATTTCTTTCGCTTTCGCAGAATAAAATTTATAGAAGACTGGGGCTAGTTTTATTGATTTATTTAGTTTCATCGTCTTTAATCTTATTTCAAGAGATTCTATACAATGATAGAGCTTTAGGGATATTAGGTTTTATTAGTCTTTTTTTTAGCGCTGAAAATGGAACGTTACTTAGATTTTCATATGAAGTTAATTTTTGGAGTGTTGTTTTTAGTCAGATATTCCTATTTGTTATTATAATGTTGTCGTTTAAATGGTTATCTAATAAATTTTTATATGATTTATGTGTTATTTATGTGAATAAAACTGCTGATATAATTGAAATAAAAATCAAAGAGAATGAAACGTTACGATTTACGGTTAAATATTCAGATTTTAAACTATCAGTTCTGTTTATCCTCTCTTTTGATATTTTAGTACAGTTGTGTATTGTATATTTCTGGATTTATTCAAATAAGCTATCAGTAATGTATTTGAATATAATTATCTTTATCGTTTTACTTACCGTATATTCTTCTATCTATTTTTATTTCTTTTTAAATAAGTATGTGAAAGAATTTTTTGTACAAAATATGTTCAATGATGTAGAGAAATATAGTGTTTTGCATGATATTTTCAAGCAATATATTTTGTATAAAGAAGTAAAGATGAATTTTGAAGATTATAATTTAGATATCAAACAGGCTATTGAGTTAGGAATAATCATTCCTATAGAAAAAATTAGTTATAAAGATTTCAAAGAATTAGGGAGCATTAAAGTTTATGTAAATGAGGAATCTGTTAAGTCGTACAAATTAAAAATGATTAATATATGAAATGATTAGGAAGATAGTCTCATATACAAGTCAGAACTGGCTTGTTTTTATTTTTATAATTAACAAGGAAAGGAAAAAAACAAAATGAATAAAAGAAAAGTTTTAAGTTTAATGTTGGTATCAGGAATGGTTTTATCTGTATCAAGTGCTGCATTTGCAGATGAATTGGTGGATACAAGTACGGAAGCTGTGGCTTCTTCTACAGTTGATTCAGGTGGAAACAATTTAGGGGATAATACGAATACAGTACCGTCTACTGATAATAATAATTCGGATTTGGTAAATACAGATGATACACCTGCACCATCTACAGTTGATTCAGGTGGGAATAATTTGGGAGACAGTGCTAATACAGTACCGTCTACTGATAATAATAATTCGGAGTTGGTGAATACTGTAGATGTTGCTAAGCCATCTACTGAATCATCCGTAGAGCCTTCAACTGACAATCTGGGCGATAAAGGAAATACAGTACCATCTATTGACAATAGTTCAGCAGGAATTGTTACAGAACCTAAACAAGATGATAAACTAAAAAAGGAAGAAAAGAAAGCTGATGTGGCTGGTGAGCCAGTAAAACAATCAGATACTAAACCTAAAGAAGAACCAGTTATTACGAATCCAATCATTACACCAGTTGAGACAAAAACAGGTGATACGATTGTCGGAACGCAAAATGGTGAAGTATTGGTTCAAAAGGTAGATGGTTCTACTCAATTACAAAAGGCTGAAACGGTTGGTGGTCAATTACAGGCTGATGGTACGATTAAGGTGCAAGATAAAGAAGGGAAAATGAAAACTCTTCCTCACACTGGTGAAAAGGAATCAGGAATGATGTTAGCGCTTGGAGTAGTCATTCTTGGCTTCTTGGGTTATTGGAAATTTGGAGTTCAAATCAAAGAATGGTTCAAGAAGTTCAAAAAATAGGGTTATTGAAAAGCACTTGCCAATGATGGTAGGTGCTTTGTTTTTAATTAAAAAGAGGTAAAAAATGGATAATACTTTTGGCGAACGTCTAAAGAAACTAAGAAAACAAAAAGGAGGGTGCATGCTATTCAACGAAAACTTAAAACAAAAAAGACTTGAAAGAGGTCTCACTCAGCAAGAGGTTGCTGATATTTTAGGAGTATTTCAAGGCTCATATGCTAACTGGGAAAAAGGTAACAGAGAGCCCAATTTTGACAATCTTATCAAATTAGCAGAAATATTTTACGTAACAACGGATGAATTGTTAGGTTATAAGGTGAAGAAGTAAGATAAGGGGTTAAAATTACGAACGAAAACATGCATTCTTGGAATTATTTTTTGGGCTAAAAGCCGAACATAGTTTCATCTTCAGTTTGCTGATGAAGGGTTAAAAACCGAATGTTTTTAGTGGGAGGATATAGAATGAGTGAGTTATTAGACAAGAAGCAAAATAGACAAGTATTTAATATTGAAGTTCCAATTCCTGAAGATTTGATTTTAATTTCAAAAATTGAGTATGTAGAATTGTTGAATCAAAATGAGAGAGGTCAATGGTGGACGATTGATAAAGTGGTTGATTTGTTGGGAATGAGTAAGTCTAAATTGGTAAATACGATTTTATTGAATCCAAAATGGAAGCAAGAAATAGATATAGAATTAAATCCTGAAGGATTTGTTGTTTATCCTGAAACTAAAGGACAACCATATAGATTTTTAGCTACCAAAACAAGAGAATATTTTCAAACTCACTTTGCATCTATTCTACTGGATTAAGTTTTGTTATACTAAGGAGGATAAACTCCTTGATAGAAAGGAGAACTATGGCAACATATAGACAAAGAGGTAAGAAAAAAACATGGGATTATAGAATTTATGATAGTAATGGAAAGTTAATTGCGTCAAATTCAGGTTTTAGAACAAAAAAAGAAGCTGAGTATGAAGCGAATCAGATTGAACAGAGAAAAAGAGAAGGAAAAGTATTTTCGAGTAATCAAACACTTTATGACTTATGGAGTGAATGGCATAATTTAATAATTGTTCCTAGTGATTTGGGTGTATCTACTAAGAAAAAGTATGAGCAAAGGGGAAGAGTATTATTAGAATACTTTGGAAAGAAGAAGGCTAGTAAAATATCACCTAGTGAGTATCAACAATTTATAAATGAATATGGTAGTCGTGTCTTGAGAAATCAAGTATCGAGACTGAATTCTGATGTTAGACAAGCTATTAATCAAGCTAGACGAGATGGAGTTATCTTGGTTGATTTTACTGAAGGAGTAAAGCTTGTTGGCGAGAAATGCCGAAAACAACCTGAAGACAAATATATTCAAAGTATGTCTGATTATGAGCGGATGTTGGTTTATTTACGTTCAAAATTTGATTATTTAAAATCTGTGTCCTCTTATTTGTTATATTTTCTGTTTAAAACAGGAATGCGTGTTGGTGAAGCGATGGCGGTATGTTGGGAAGATATAGATTGGGAAAATAAGCTAATTTATTCATATAGAAGATATGCAGGCGAATTGAAGAAATTTGGCAAGCCAAAAACAAAATGGTCTATTCGTTACATTCCAGTGTCGGATGATGTTCTAAGTGTATTATCTTATTTAAAAAGAGTACAAGAGCAGGTGCTTTTAGAAAGAGGAATTGTTAATCACACTAATCAAGTATTCTTTGATTATCGTTATGGTGTGCCCAGTAATAGTGCGTTGAATAGATATCTAAGAAGGTGTTTGAAAGAGTTGTCTATTGAAAGTGTTATGACTGCAACTGGTACACGTCATACTTATGGAAGTTATTTATTAGCGAACGGTGTTGATATCTGGGTTGTTTCTAAAATTTTCGGTCATAAAGATATTAAGCAATTGACTGAAACGTATGGTCATTTATTAAAAGAAAAGATGGAATATGGTTTTGAACAGGTGCGTGAACTTATGGCAGTTTAAGAAAAGTAAAGTAAAATGCTAGTAAGAACAAATTTAGAACAAAACAATTTTAGATAAGC
Source organism: Streptococcus hepaticus (assembly GCF_043656315.1). NCBI lineage: Bacteria > Bacillati > Bacillota > Bacilli > Lactobacillales > Streptococcaceae > Streptococcus > Streptococcus hepaticus. The sequence continues at coordinate 52,297 of NZ_JBINIY010000008.1, read as the reverse complement.
AAAAAAGCCCGACAAATCAGGCTTTTCCTCATGTTCAACAATCCTCCCTGTAGGGCTCGAACCTACGACCCATGGATTAAGAGTCCACTGCTCTACCAACTGAGCTAAGGAAGGAAATAAAAAAGCTGTATTGGTACCGGTGATCCGTGATTTGTATTGATCCCGCACGCATATAAGCAGGTGGGTAACGCGTTTCTGACTTAGTCGCTTCCGTGTGAGACGGCCTGCATACTGCCAGAAAACCTTAGTTTCCCTAGTAATACAAAAATAGTCGGTCAACACTTAGATACGGATTCGTATACCACAGCATTTCTTTTCTGTACATTTATCTTATCATAAATTTCAAAAAATTCAAGGGGAAAAATGATTTTTTGGAAACGGTATCATCTAAAAAGAGGGTAAACCCTTGTCAGCACTTGGTTTTCCAGCCTTCAAATTTTTTATTTTTTCTTGGGTCATGGCGAGGGCGCGTTCATATTTTCCAGTGTCGTTAGCGGAAAAATAGCCGGCGTTTTTAAGTTTATCTGGTAGATATTGCTGGTCTACCCATTTTTCAGGATAGGCGTGAGGGTACTTGTAGGAAATCGCATTTCCAAGCTCCTTGCTGCCAGCGTAATGGCCGTCCCGTAAGTGGCGTGGGATAGGAAGATTGCCCGACTTCCGCAAATCAGCTAGCGCTGCATCCATAGCCATATAAGCTGAGTTGGATTTAGGAGACAGGGCCAGATCAATCACAACATTAGCGATGAGAATCCGTGCTTCAGGGAATCCAATTTTCTGCGCCGCATCAAGTGCGGTAACGGTATGAATCTGTGCTTCAGGATTGGCCAGTCCAATATCTTCGTAGGCGATAACGGTTAGACGGCGAGCCAGACTTGGCAAGTCGCCCGCTTCAACCAAGCGAGCAGCGTAGTGGAGACTGGCATCTACGTCTGAGCCACGAATGGATTTTTGGAGTGCTGAGAGGACATCATAGTGACCGTCGCCGTCCTTGTCCATGGTGATATAGCTGCGCTGCAGAGAATTTTCCATGATATCAAGTGTGATATGGCGCAATCCTTCCTCGTTTTCAGGAGTAGACAGCACTGCCAAATCTAAGGAATTATAGGCTGAACGTAGGTCACCATTGGTGGCTGTGGCGATAAAGTCCAGCGCATCATCGTCTAGTTTGACAGTAAAATCAAACCCTCTGTCCTGATCATTCAGTGCTTTCAAAACGGCTGTTTTGATGTCGTCATTGGATAAGGGTTCCAACTCAAAAATTTGAAGGCGGGAGCGAATGGCTGGCGTCACGGAGAAAAATGGATTTTCAGTGGTCGCGCCAATCATGATGATATTGCCATTTTCCAGAAGAGGAAGGAGAAAATCCTGCTTGGTCTTGTCGAGACGGTGAATTTCATCGAGGAGCAGAACCAGACCGCCAGAAAATTTGGCTTCTTCAGCGATTTCTTGCAGTCGTTTTTTAGTGTCAACGGTGGCGTTAAAAGTACGGAAGGCAAACTGAGTTGTGCCTGCAATGGCTGATGCGATAGAGGTTTTTCCAATACCGGGAGGTCCATAAAGAATCATGGATGACAGGCGATTGGCCTCCACCATACGGCGGATAATTTTTCCAGGACCAACGAGATGGGTTTGTCCGATGACCTCGTCGATAGTGCGCGGGCGCATACGGAGGGCGAGATTATTTTGCATTTGATTTTCCTTTTGCTGTAATCAATTCTTGGCGAAGGGTGTCTAGTGTCATTCCAAGGAGAACAAAGGCTGCCCCGATGATTCCCATGAGTGTGACGGTTTCATGTAACAATACAACGCCGGCAACCATTGTCACAAGTGGAATGGCATAAATGTAGGTGTTTGTTTTGATAGCACCGATTCGAGCGATAGCATGGCTCCATAGGACATAACAGAGTGCGCTGCAAATCAATCCTAAAAAGATCAGATTGTGCCCATTTTCCAACGTCAGGAGTGCATGAGGGTCGACAGCTGGTTCAAAAGCGAGAAAGGGAAGGGCTAGGATTGAACCATAGAACATGACCTTTCTGGTCACAATGATTGGGCTACAGTAGTCTTGGCATTTGAGTAAAAAGAGGCTGTAAATAGACCAAGATAGGGCTGCCGCAAGCGATAAGAGGTCCCCAATTGGATTGAGTTTGAGATGGACGACCCCATTTAAAACAACCAAGATGACACCGATGAAGGATAGGAGAAAGGCAAGGATGCTTCGTAGATCAAAATCTTGTTTTTTGTACAAAAAATGCAATAAAATAGTCGTCATCAATGGCGCTGTTGTCACGAGAATACTGACATTAGACGTTTGAGTTAGTTGCAGAGCAGTATTTTCTGCAAAAAAGTAGAGAGTATTTCCAAACAAGGCCGTCAGAAAAAACTGTATTTCCTGCTTCCACTCAAAATGCCACTGGGGTTTGATTATCCAAAGAGCTACGTAGGCGATAATGCAACGAAGGACCATGAGCTGGAGTGGTGCCAAAGTTTGCATGAGGGATTTACTGAAAATAAAGGAAATGCCCCACATACAGACACAGAAGAGGGCGGATAATTCACCAATGATGGTTTCTTTTTTTGACATAATAAACTCCGAGATGGAACTCATACATGAGAATTTCCATTGATAATGGTATAATCACATTATAACGTTTTTAAAAGAGATAGTCACTTGAAAGAAAAAGTGGTGTAATGAGAAAGGACATACAGGATGTCAAAATATGGATTTTTATCAGTATTAGAAGAAGAATTAGACAAGCACCTTGACTTTGACTTTGCTATGGACTGGGACAAGAAAAACCACGCAGTGGAGGTAACCTTTGTCCTTGAAGCGCAAAATCAAGCGGAAGTGGAAACGGTGGACGATGCGGGTGAGGTGTCGGCAGAGGATATCGTCTTTGAAGACTACGTCATCTTCTACAACCCTGAAAAAACGAAATTTGATGCAGACGACTACTTAGTAGCCATTCCTTACGAACCGAAAAAAGGCTTGTCACGGGAATTTTTAGCCTATTTTGCAGAAACCTTGAACGAAGTTGCAACCGAAGGTCTCAGCGACCTCATGGACTTCCTCAGCGACGACAGTATCCCAGAGTTTGGTCTGCACTGGAATGCAGAGGCTTTTGAAAAAGGCAGAGCAGAGTTGGCGGAGATTGAGTGGCATGGGTATCCGAGGTATTAGGAGTGGGATTGTTAGAAAAGCTGACAAATTTTTCAGGAAGTAAGGTAGCCCTGCTAATGGACGACCGAATCCTCACCAGTCTCCGTGATGATATTTCAATAATCCCTCACCCCAATATGTGGGACTTGCCAGGTGGTGGTCGTGAGGGAGATGAAACCCCTTTTGAATGCTTGCGTCGAGAAGTTGAGGAAGAGTTATCGATTATTATTGAAGAAAGTGACATTATTTGGGTTAAGGTTTATCAAGGTATGGTTAATCCGGATAAATTATCAGTCTTTATGGTTGGAAAAATTAGTCAAGAACTTTATGACCAGATTATCTTTGGTGATGAGGGACAAGGGTACAAACTTATGCCTGTATCAGAGTTTTTGGAAGATGAACAAGTAATACCGCAGTTGCGGAATAGATTAAAAGATTATTTAGAAAGTGAAAATTAAACACATGAATGCATGGCAAGAACTAACCATCATGGTGAATCGTGAAGCGGAGGAAGCGGCTTCTAATATTTTGATTGAGTTGGGAAGCGCTGGTGTGGCGATTGATGATAGCGCCGACTACATTGGTCAGGAGGACCGTTTCAGGGAGATTTACCCTGATATTGAGCAGTCTGATACGGTGACCATCACGGCTTATTACCCAGAATCAGCAGATATCGAAGCGATTAAAGCGCAGGTCAATGAGCGCTTGGCGGAATTAACAGGATTCGGTTTGGAAACGGGCGACATTGCTCTTGAAACCCAAGAATTGGTAGAAGAAGAGTGGGCAGAGAACTGGAAGAAATACTATGAGCCAGCCCGTATCACTCATGATTTGACCATCGTGCCAAGCTGGACTGAGGATTATGTGGCCTCTAGCGGTGAAAAACTCATCAAACTTGACCCAGGAATGGCTTTCGGAACAGGAACTCACCCAACGACAAAAATGAGTCTCTTTGCCCTTGAGCAAATCTTGCGGGGTGGCGAAACGGTTATCGACGTGGGTACTGGTTCAGGTGTCCTTTCTATCGCAAGTTCTCTCCTTGGTGCTAAAGACATCTACGCCTACGACCTTGATGACGTAGCGGTGCGCGTGGCTCAAGAAAACATCGACCTCAACGAAGGTACTGAAAACATCCATGTGGCTGCTGGTGACCTCCTCAAAGGCGTTGAGATTGAAGCAGAAGTCATCGTGGCTAATATCCTGGCTGACATCCTTATCCACTTGACGGACGACGCCTACCGCTTGGTTAAAGACGAGGGCTACCTCATCATGTCAGGCATTATTTCTGAAAAGTTGGACATGGTTCTTGAGGCGGCTTACAGCGCTGGTTTCTTCCTCGAAACTCATATGATCCAAGGCGAGTGGAACTGCGTGGTCTTCAAGAAAACTGACGATATTTCAGGCGTTATCGGAGGCTAGGATGCAGCAGTATTTTGTAAATAGCGGAGCGGAAAACCCTGTTACCATTACAGACAAAGATACTATTAAACACATGTTTAACGTTATGCGTCTGACCGAGGGAGACGAGGTTGTGCTGGTCTTTAACGACCATATCAAGCGGTTGGCAAAAGTATTAGACAGCGCAGCCCATTCTTTTGAAATTGTAGAAGAGCTATCCGACAATGTGGAACTGCCTGTTGAGGTGACCATCGCTTCAGGATTTCCCAAGGGAGACAAGTTAGAATTCGTAGCCCAAAAAGTAACTGAGCTAGGCGCAGTAGCCCTTTGGGCATTTCCAGCAGACTGGTCAGTGGTCAAATGGGACGGCAAAAAATTAGTCAAGCGCAAAGATAAGTTGGACAAAATCGTTCTGGGAGCAGCGGAGCAATCCAAACGAAATGTGGTGCCAAGCGTGACGCTTTTTGAAAAGAAAGCTGATTTTCTCAAGGTACTTGCTGATTTTGATAAAATCTTCATCGCTTATGAGGAGTCCGCAAAAGTAGGGGAACAGGCAGTGCTGGCGCGTGAATTGGCGCAAGTCCAAGCCGGTCAAAAAATCCTTTTCATCTTCGGACCAGAAGGTGGCATTTCGCCAGCCGAAATTGAGGCTTTTGAAGCAGCCGGTGCCCTCAAAGTTGGTTTGGGACCGCGCATTATGCGAGCAGAGACAGCTCCATTTTACGCTTTATCAGCAGTCAGCTACGCCTTAGAATTAGCTAAGTAAAAAACGAGCCTCTTAAAAGGCTCGTTTTTAATATTCTTTTCCATTAAAGATGAAGCGGATATGGGAGTAGTCGAGGTGTTCATCCTTGTCGGCCATGAAGCTCGTCGCATCTTGTTTGACTTGGACTAAGTCAATGCCTTGTGCTTGGGCTGCGAAGACGCAACCGCAGTAGCACTGGCGGTAGATATCGTATTCACTGCACATTTCAACCGAGCGTTTGTAGCCTTGATTTTTCTTAAAATCGCTGGGCAAATACTGGGTATTGTAGACTTGCTGGACTTCGATTCCAACAGCGTTGATGGTTTGTGAATTTTTGTGTGGGCTGATGGTCAGGGCGCTTCCAAAGTAGTCAAATCCTAGCTCGACAGCCTTTTGCGCAGTCTTGTCCAAGCGATAATCATAGCAGACACGACAACGGTCACCGCCCTCAGGTTCTTTTTCCAATCCACGCACGGTCTTGAAAAATTCATTTGGGACATAGTCGGCGGCCAGAAATTGCACCTGCTGTCCAGTTTGTTGATTGAAATCATGGACAAATTTTTGTGTGACATAGGAACGACGCTGGTATTCGACCTTTGGGTGTATATTTGAATTGGCAAAATAAATGGTTACATCTGCCCACTGGGTTAGATATTCTAGCGTATAGGTGCTGCAGGGGGCACAGCAAACGTGCATGAGAATGCGGGGACGAACTTGATTTGCCTGCCAAACCTTAACCATTTCCTGCATGACACGGTCATAATTGACCTTTTGATTGGGCTGCATACTGGATAAAATTTCTTCTACATCAATCATTTTATAAACTCCTTGAGATTGTCAAATTTAGTTTACCATAAAAAGTGCAAGACAAGTCAGCTTCGTCGAGGATTCTGCCTTTTTCTTTTTACAGTAAAGTGGTAAAATAGTAGAAATAAATGAGGAGAGAACCGAAATGAAGGAAGTCAATCTTACGGGTCCGGAAGTTGTAGAGCTAACTCGCGCCTATATGCCAGAAGAAGATGTAAAGTTTGTAGAAAAGGCATTGCACTACGCGGTTGAGGCTCACAAGGAGCAGTTCCGTCAGTCGGGCGAGCCCTATATTGTTCACCCCATTCAGGTGGCAGGGATTTTAGCAGGTCTGAAATTAGACGCAGTCACAGTTGCCTGCGGTTTTTTACATGACGTCGTAGAGGATACAGAAATTACCCTAGACCAAATGGAAGCTGAATTTGGTCCAGAAGTTCGTCTGATTGTCGACGGTGTCACCAAGCTCGGTAAGGTCGAGTACAAGAGCCACGAGGAGCAATTGGCGGAAAACCACCGCAAGATGCTCATTGCCATGTCAAAAGATATGCGGGTTATTCTGGTCAAATTAGCAGACCGCCTGCACAATATGCGAACGCTCAAGCATTTGCGCAAGGATAAGCAGGAGCGGATTTCACGTGAAACCATGGAAATTTATGCTCCGCTGGCACATCGTTTGGGGATTTCTTCTATCAAGTGGGAGTTGGAGGATATGTCCTTCCGCTACTTGAATGAGGTTGAATTTTATAAAATTACCCGCATGATGACGGAGAAACGCCGTGAGCGGGAAGCTTTGGTGGCAGAAGTTGTGGACAAGATTGAGAGCTACGCAAGCGAACGTCATCTGGAAGGTCAGATTTATGGTCGTCCTAAGCATATCTACTCAATCTACCGCAAGATGCATGATAAGAAAAAGCGGTTTGATGAACTCTATGACCTGACTGCTATTCGCTGTGTGATGGAGACGCCGAGTGATGTTTATGCCATGCTGGGCTACATTCACGAACTTTGGCGTCCAATGCCTGGTCGTTTCAAGGATTACATTGCCAATCCAAAAGCCAATGGTTATCAGTCTATTCACACGACAGTTTATGGGCCGAAGGGGCCGATTGAATTTCAAATCCGAACGCGAGAAATGCACCAAGTGGCAGAGTACGGGGTTGCGGCTCACTGGGCTTACAAACGTGGAGGCAATGCAGTTGCCAAACAAAGCGAGCTCAAGTGGATTAATAATTTGATTGAGTTGCAGGCAGATGCTGGCGATGCCAAGACATTCGTGGATTCGGTTAAGGACGATATTTTCACGGAGCGAATTTACGTCTTCACGCCAGACGGAACGGTACGTGAGTTGCCAAAAGACTCAGTGCCGATTGATTTCGCCTATGAGATTCATACCAAGGTTGGTGAACGAGCAACAGGTGCTAAGGTCAACGGTCGCATGGTGCCACTGACGACCAAACTCCGCACAGGTGATCAGGTGGAGATTGTGACCAATGCCAATTCCTTTGGACCGAGCCGTGACTGGGTGAATATTGTCAAAACCCATAAGGCACGCAATAAAATCAAGCAATTTTTCAAAAACCAAGACAAAGAACTGTCGGTTTCTAAGGGGCGTGAAATGCTGCAAAGCCTCCTACAGGAGCATGGCTATGTGGCTAATCAATACTTTGACCGCAAGCACATGGATGAAGTATTGCAGAAGACAGGTTATAAAACAGACGAGTCACTCTTTGCGGCAGTTGGTTTCGGTGAAACTTCTGCCATGTCTGTCTTTAATCGCTTAACAGAAAAAGAGCGCCGTGAAGCAGAGCGGGCTAAGGCTAAGGCTGAAGCTGATGAGTTGGTCAATGGTGGTGAGGTCAAACAAGCCAGCAAGGACAGTATGAAGATTCGTCACGAAGGTGGTGTGGTCATTGAAGGGGCTTCGGGACTCTTGGTACGGATTGCCAAATGTTGCAATCCAGTGCCGGGTGATGAGATTGTCGGCTATATTACCAAGGGGCGTGGGGTGGCTGTCCACCGTGCGGATTGCATGAACCTCAAGGCTCAGGATAACTATGAGGCGCGACTAATTGATGTGGATTGGGAGGATGAACATTCTGCCAAGGAATACATGGCACATATCGATATCTATGGGCTCAACCGTTCTGGCTTGCTCAATGATGTTTTGAAGGTATTGACCAATTCTAGTAAGAATATTTCTACAGTGAGTGCTCAGCCGACCAAGGATATGAAGTATGCGACGATTCACGTTTCCTTTGGGATTCCAAATTTGGCCAGTCTTACTAGCTTGGTAGACAAAATCAAGTCTGTGCCAGAGGTTTATTCTGTCAAGCGGACAAATGGGTAATCATGCTCTTTCGAGCTTATAAAAATAAAAGGAGGAAGTATGAAAATTGTGATGCAACGAGTATCGTCTGCTTCAGTGTCCATCGAGGGAGAAGTGGTCGGTGCGATTGACCAAGGTCTGCTCTTGTTGGTTGGAGTTGGTCCAGATGATAGTCAGGAAGATTTGGATTATGCGGTGCGAAAGATTGTCAACATGCGAATATTTTCCGATGAAGCTGGCAAGATGAATCTTTCTGTCCAAGATGTGCAGGGGGCAATCCTATCTATTTCTCAATTTACATTGTTTGCGGACACAAAAAAAGGCAACAGACCTGCCTTTACAGGGGCTGCCAAGTCAGATATGGCTAGCCATCTTTATGACCAATTTAACCAAAGTTTAGCCAACTTTGTACCTGTCGAAAAAGGTGTGTTCGGAGCAGATATGCAGGTTTCCCTAGTTAATGATGGACCTGTCACTATTATATTGGATACTAAAAATCCGTAACAAACCCCAAAACTGAGGAAGCTCTTACTTTAAGTCAGACAAAAAGCGACGGATTCGTTGCTTTTTGAAGGATGAAATCATTATTTCTTTAAAAGTTGAGTAATAAACATAACATTTTTACTTATGTTGCGCATCCTAGTTTGCAGAATTTTCTGATTATTCTTTGTTTTATTACCTTTTTTAAATGATAAACAACTTCAAGCAATTTCTAGTGAAACTCATCTAATCGATTCAAGTTTTTGGTAGATAGTGCCGGTCTGTACACTATGGAAATGTTTAAACCTTTTCAAAAATACTATTTAGATATTGTAGCATCGGTAGTTCTATTTTTTATTTGGGGCCAGGGATAGTACTCGCTGTGTACTTTAGAAAGACGAAGTGTATTTATTATCCAATTGTTTATCATGCTTTTTGGAATTTACTTCCATTTTTAATTAGCTTTTTAAAATAATCTATTTAGTCATAACAAACCAAAAAACTGAGATTTTTCTCAGTTTTTTTCTTCTTCTACATACAATACTTGGGCAATGCTCATAGGGATAGTTAGTTGCTTGTCCTTGTAGGCAACTGTCACGGTTTGGCTGAAGTCCATGTCAATTTCAAGGATTTCCAGTTGATCTCCGATAGCCAGTTCGTGTTGTTCGAGATATTGCAGGAGTTGGTAAAAATCCTTGACGCGGACCAGACGGTAGTGTCCGACCTGCGTAATGGTGGATAATCTGGTTGCATAGCGTTCTACCAAAGGTTGTCCCTGTCTAGGAATCGTTCCCCCGTGAGGACAGATTTCAGGAAAACCAAGTACAGCATCCAGGCGTTCCACAAATAAATCAGAAATGGTATGTTCCAAAACCTCCGCTTCTTCGTGGACTTCTTCGGCAGAATAACCCAACTGATTGAGCAAGAAAACTTCGATGAGGCGGTGCTTGCGGTAGAGGTCAGCAACCATCTTTTGTCCTCGTTCCTCTAAGCGATAACCAATTTTGCTATCTTTTTGGACTAAGCCCTCCGCTAAGAGCTTTTTCATCATTTCGGAAACGGCTGGCGCAGAAAATTGCATAGTTTCTGCGATTTTTTTATTGGTCATTTTCTGACCAATCTGCCCTAATTCATAAATACATTTCAAGTAATCTTCTTTATTTGGTGTCATGTTTCGCTCTCTTTCTTAGTTATTATACCAAAAAATAATATAAAAGGTTGACAGATGGTGTTTTTTAATATATATTATTAAGAAAATTAGGTAAACCTAATAAAATAATATATATAACATAAAAAGGAGTTTCTATGTTGAAGAAAATATTTGCGAGCGTACTTGCGCTATTATCCTGTTGTATTTTGTTGGCTTGTCAATCAACAGCGAGCCAGAAAAAATCCAATGAAAAACCGACTGTGACTGTGACGACATCTTTCCTGTATGATATGGTGTATCAGCTAGCTGGTGATGATGTCAAACGGGAATTGATTATCCCTGCTGGGGAAGACCCACACCTCTACGTTGCTAAATCTAGCGACTTAGACAAGTTGAAAAATGCGGACTTGGTTCTCTATCATGGCCTGCATTTTGAAGGGAAAATGGTCGATGCGTTAGAACAAACTGGTGTAGCTGTAACCAAAAATTTCCCTAAAGAAAAGATAAATACCATGGAAGAAGACGGTGAAAAAATCACTGACCCACACTTCTGGTTTGATATCAGCTTGTACCAGTCAGCGGTAAAAGTTGCTTCTGCTCAGTTGCAAGAATTGGTCCCAGCCAAGGCTGAAAAGATTAAAGAAAATGAAAAATCTTACTTGGCACAATTGGATGAGTTGGATGCGTGGGTAAGTAAAGAACTCAGCGTCATTCCAGCAAATAGCCGCTACTTGGTAACACCACACGATGCCTTTAACTATTTTGCGGCGAGCTATGACTTCACCCTCTATGCACCTCAAGGTGTAAGTACGGACTCAGAAGTTGCTAACAGTGATATGATTGACACCGTTAACTTGATCATTGACCACAAGGTGAAAGCAATCTTTACAGAGTCAACAACAAATCCTGAGCGCATGGAAAAATTGAAAGAAGCTGTTGCAGCTAAGGGTGGAAAAGTTGAAGTAGTGACTGGTGAAGGCAAGGAACTTTTCTCAGATTCATTGGCACCAGAAGGTGAAGATGGAGATACTTACATTGATATGTACAAACACAATGTAAATCTCATCGTAGCATCATTAAAATAAACATAAAGCATAAAAGGTCAGGCTGAGATAGAGTTCTCAGCCTTCCTTTTAGGGGAAAGTAGGACAAGATGAAAACAGTACTCGAAATGCAAGAGGTTAGTTTGACTTATGGCGCAGTTTCGGCTTTGGAAAATGTAAACTTGATCATTCCGCAAGGAAGTCGGACAGCCATTGTGGGACCGAATGGCGCAGGAAAATCTAGTCTCATGAAGGCTATTTTGGGCTTGGAAGGTCAGGTGAAAGGGAAGGTTTCTCTCCTAGGGCAGTCTGAACAAATTGCCCAGCTCATTCAGAAAGAATTGGCCTATATTCCTCAAGCCAGTCAGGTCAATTGGCAGTTTCCTGCTACTGTTTTTGAAATTGTTCTCATGGGACGCTATGCCCATATTAATAACTGGCTGAAACGCCCAGGGAAAAAAGATCGTGAAATCGTTGAGGTAGCCTTGGAACGGATGAATTTACAAGACTTACGCCATCGTCAGATTGATCAATTGTCTGGTGGTCAACGCCAGCGTGTTTTCATTGCACGTGCTTTGGCGCAAGAGGCACAAATCTATCTCATGGATGAGCCCTTAGCAGGAATCGATCAGCTGACAGAGACCATTATCATGGATACACTCAAGGAATTTCAAGCGGAAGGCAAGACCTCCATTGTCATTCACCATGATTTGACGACAGTTGCGGATTATTTTGATTATCTTGTCTGGCTCAACCGTACAGTTCTAGCTAGTGGTCCGGTGGAAAAAGTATTGACGACGGAGAATTATCAGACGACCTATGGCGTAGTGGATAAGTTCTTTTTGACAAAAGAAGGGAAGTGATGACATGTTTTCTCTTCTAACAGAATACTCTTTTTGGACAGTAGCTTTAGGCACCTGTCTTCTTGCCCTTGCTTCCAGCATGGTAGGGACCATTAGTGTTTTGACCAAGCAAAGTATGATAGGGGACAGTCTGGGACACGCTGCCTATCCAGGTGTAATTTTTTCGTTCATTCTTTTCCAGTCACGGAGTCCATTTTTACTGATGCTGGGGGCCATGTTTTCAGGTTATGTTTCTTATGGTCTGGTCCAGTGGCTACACAAGAATAGTCAGCACAGTCTAATCAATATTCTTGCCTTTGTCTCAGCTTCCTTTTTTGGTTTGGGCATGGTGTTGAAAAATTATATTCAAGGGAATGCCCAGTATTCTAATGCTTCTCAGGCAGGTCTTGCGACCTATCTTTTTGGTCAAGCAGCCTTTATCCAACTGGATGATATTTTCTTGATTTGTCTGGTGGCATTGGTTTGCTTGGTTCTCTTCTTTCGCTACTACCAAGCCTTCAAACTGTATTTATTTGATGCGAATGTTGCTTCTCTTTTAGGTGTTAAGGTGACAGTTCTCAAGCAGTTAACCATGTTTCTCATGATTTGTTTGATTTCGGTTGGGCTTAAGGTTGTGGGAGCTGTTTTGATGAGTTCTTTCTTGATTGCACCAGCTGTTTTCGGTCTTCTCTTGGGGAAAAATTATAGTCAGGTTTTGTTCTTATCTGTCCTGTCTGCCGTGACTTCGGCATTTTTGGGAACATGGGTCAGCTCTGCTGTTTCTGGCTTGTCTACGGGACCGAGCATTATTATCTGTATGACAATGACAACTTTAGCGAGCTTTCTCTATGTGACCTATATAAGAAAGGAGAATGTCCGTGTTTGAGGTTTTGTTGATTTTAGTTTTGGTATCGGCTTCCTGTGGTTTGATTGGTTCTCTGCTGGTTTTACAAAATCAATCCATGCTTGCAGATGCTCTTTCTCACTCGGTTCTCTTGGGAATCGTCTTGGGATTTTTCATCAGCAATAGCTTGGATTCGCCACTGTTGGTGTTAGGGGCTACTGTTTTTGGTGTTCTATCTGTCTTGTCCATTGACTTTCTACATAGTCAGAAGGTCCACCATGATGCGGCGACGGGTTTGGTTTTTTCCTTCTTTTTTGCTCTTGCGGTCATTTTGATTTCCCTTTTTGCGCGAAATGTACACTTGGATGTGGATATGGTGCTCATGGGAGAAGTCATCTTTGCTCCGCTTCATCGCATGGATTTGCTGGTTCTTTCCTTACCAGTAGCGGCGGTCAAGTCAAGCGTCACCCTACTCATCAATCTTGCTTTCTTCCTGCTTTTTTATCAGCCTCTCAAACTCTATCTCTTTGATAAAAGACAGGCTAAGTTGGCAGGCTTGGCGACGACAAGATTGCGCTTGACGACGCTTCTTTTGGTATCTCTAACGACCGTTTTGGCCTTTGATGCGGTGGGTTCAATGACAGTTATTGTGTTTCTGGTAGCTCCTGCTATGATCGCTCTCCCGTGGTCGCGCCATTTTGGTCAGTTTTTGGTCTTAGGGCAGGCGATTGGTTTGGCAACAACTAGCCTTGGTTTTTTGCTTGGACAGAGCTTGGACCTGACTATGTCGGGAACGTGTGCAACGGTTAGTCTCTTGGTTTTCTGCGCCAGCATTTTCCTGAAAAATAGAGTGAAAAGCTAGTTGGGAAATGCAAATCCAGTGGCTTTTTGCTAAGATAGAGGGGAAAGAAAAGGGAGGAAACGAAATGGTACGTTTACAAGATGATTTTTATGATGCCATCAATGGCGAATGGGAAAAAACAGCTGTCATTCCTGATGACAAACCACGCACGGGTGGGTTTTCAGACTTGGCGGACGAAATTGAAGACTTGATGATTGCTAAAACGGATGACTGGTTGGCAGGCAAGGATTTACCAGAAGACGCGATTTTGCAAAACTTTGTCAAGTTTCATAAGCAAGTGGCGGATTTTAACAAGCGTGAAGAAGTGGGAGTGACACCTGTCCTTCCTTTGATTGAAGAATACAAAGAATTGCCCTCCTTTGCTACATTTGCAGAGAAAATTGCTGAATATGAAATGAAAGGCAAGCCTAATTATCTGCCATTTGGTGTAGCACCAGACTTTATGAATGCCCAACTCAATGTCCTCTGGGCTTACGCTCCAAATACCATTTTGCCAGATACGACCTACTACGAAGAAGGTCATGAAAAGGGGAAAGAGCTTCTTGCCAAATGGCGTGCTTGTGAGGAAGAATTGCTTCCAAAATTTGGCTTTACAGCAGAAGAAATCAAGGATATGCTGGACAAGATTTTGGAATTGGATGCCAAACTTGCCCAATACGTCCTTTCTAGCGAAGAGTCTTCAGAGTATGTCAAACTCTACCACCCATACGACTGGGCAGACTTTACCAAGCTCGCCCCAGAGTTGCCATTGGATGCTATCTTCACTCAGATTTTAGGGACGCTACCAGATAAGGTTATCGTACCAGAAGAGCGCTTTTGGACAGACTTTGCGGCGGAATTCTACTCTGAAAAGAACTGGCCTTTGCTCAAGGCTTTCTTGGTTCATAGCGCCGCAACAGGATTCAATAGCTATTTGACGGATGACATCCGTGTGCTTTCAGGAGCTTATGGTCGTGCCTTGTCAGGAACGCCGCAAGCTATGGATAAGAAGAAAGCAGCTTATTATTTAGCACAAGGTCCTTACAATCAAGCCTTGGGGCTCTGGTATGCGGCTGAAAAATTCTCCCCAGAAGCTAAGGCAGATGTGGAGGCCAAGGTGGCTACCATGATCCAAGTTTACAAGGATCGCTTGACTAAAAATGACTGGCTTAAACCAGAGACGCGTGACAAGGCTATTACCAAGCTGAATGTCATCACACCACATATCGGTTACCCAGAAAAATTGCCTGACACCTATGCTAAGAAAATAATCGATGAACATCTTAGCCTGGTTGAAAATGCGCAAAATTTGGCCAAGGTATCGATTGCTCATTCATGGAGTAAGTGGAACCAGCCTGTTGATATGACAGAATGGGGGATGCCTGCTCACATGGTCAACGCCTACTACTCACCACAGAAGAACCAAATCGTCTTTCCAGCCGCTATTTTGCAGGCGCCTTTCTACTCACTTGAGCAGTCATCATCAGCTAACTATGGCGGAATTGGTGCGGTTATCGCCCACGAAATTTCCCACGCTTTTGATACAAATGGTGCTTCCTTTGACGAACACGGTAGTCTCAATAACTGGTGGACAGATGAGGATTATGCTGCCTTCCAAGAGCGGACAGACAAGGTTGTTGCCCAGTTTGACGGGATTGACTACGCAGGTGGAAAGGTCAATGGTAAGTTGACCGTGTCTGAAAACGTGGCAGATTTGGGCGGTCTGGCAGCAGCCCTTGAAGCGGCTAAGAAGGATGCAGATTTTTCTGCGGAAGAATACTTTACGAACTTTGCTCGCATTTGGCGGATGAAGGCGCGTGAGGAATACTTGCAACTTTTGATTTCGGTTGACGTTCATGCACCAGGAAAACTCCGTACTAATGTGCAGTTGCCAAACTTTGATGACTTCATTGAGACCTTTGAGGTGAAAGAAGGCGATGGCATGTGGCGCTCAGCAGAAGACCGTGTTATTATTTGGTAATGTATTGATAGATAATAGAGGTTGGATAGCTTGTCCTTCCTCTTCTTTTGTACCTGTTAAAGATTAGGATAATGAGAGAATATTTTTCCAACAAAACATGGAAAAAAGGCTTTGGTCTATATAATTTAATAATATAAAACAAAATAGTATAAATTGTAGAAAAATGATATTTATCATACAAATTATTGCATAAAAATATTGAGTTTTAATAGAAATGTGCTAAAATGAAGTGAAGAAAGATCGTAGTTAATATATTATATATAACACGTAGAAAGATGAGGAAAAAATGGACGCAAGACTTAATCCCTACCCACCTCTGATTGACTTCTTAGCTCAAGTCATGGGGAGAGAGACAGAGATTGTATTACAAGATTTTACTGATGGCCTTGACCATTCTTTGGTATATATAAAAAATAATTTATCAGGTCGTAAAGTTGGCGCCCCAGCTACCGATTTGATTTTGGAAATCTTGCAATCAAAGGTTTACTTGGAGGAGGATTACGTTGTCAATTACCGTACAAGATCAATTGCCGGGAAAGAAATGTATTCATCAAGTTATTTTATTAAAGACCAAGGCCAGTTGATTGGTGCTATCTGTATCAATGTTGACAAGACAAGATTGCTTGCTCTAAAAAATCTATTTGAAAGCACCCTAGTTAGCTTGAAAGAATCTCTCCAAATTACCGATGAACCGCATCAACAAGGTGGTTTCTCTGCAATTGAGAATTTCTATGAAACAGCGGATCAGTTGATTGAGGATATTATTATCCGTGAAACACAAGGTAAGGACTTGACCAAACACCGCATGACACGCACGGAAAAAATTGCGATTGTCCGCTCTCTCTATCAGAAAGGGTTCTTTGATTTTAAAGATGCCGTTTCTAAGACAGCAGAAGCCTTCCGGATGTCAGAAGTTTCTATTTACAAATACATTCAACAAGTCAAACAAGAAGAAAATGCAGATTAAGTTAGACGAAAGTCTAGCTTTTTCTTGTAGCAAAAATCAGAGTCTTTCTTTTGTTTTTGCTATAATGGTCACTAAAAGAAAAGGGGAAAAGTCATGACAGTTGGATTGATCTTAGAAGGTGGCGGTATGCGTGGTTTGTATACAGCTGGCGTTTTGGATGCGGGAATCAAGGTTGACGGTGTGATTGGCGTTTCGGCAGGAGCCCTTTTGGGTGTCAACTATGTATCGGGCCAGCGTGGGCGAGCACTTCGTTACAACAAGAAGTATATTTCCTATCCAAATTACATGGGTTTTCGTGCGTGGTTGAAAACGGGAAATATAGTCAACAAAGACTTTACCTACTATGAAATTCCCATGAAACTAGACATCTTTGATGAAAAAGCTTTTGAAGAATCGGGGGGAGAGTTTTACGTGGTGGCGACAGAAATGTCATCAGGTCAGCCAGAGTATTTTCAGATTGATAATGTTTTTGAGCAAATGGAGCCATTTTGAGCCAGTTCAGCCTTACCAGTGGTGTCAAAAATGGTAGAGTGGCAGGGGAAACAGTGTTTGGACGGTGGCTTGTCAGATAGCATTCCTGTTGAATTTGTCCGTAGTCTGGGCTTCGACAAGTTAATTGTTGTTTTAACCCAGCCCAGGGACTATCGGAAGAAAGCCTCTAGTGGACGGACCTACAAATATTGCTCTACCGAAAATATCCAAACTTTGTTAAGGTGGTTTCCTTACGCTACAATCAGTCTGTTGAGCGTGTGTTGGAACTGGAAAAAGCAGGAGCACTCTTTGCCATTCGTCCGCAAGAAGCCTTGAAAATCGGCCGTCTGGAAAAGGATCCAAAAAAATTCCAAGAAATCTATGACAGAGGCTTGGAGGATGGTTGTAAGGTAATGGCGGAATTGCAACATTGCTTGGAAAAATAAGAAATATCCCACCAAAATAAAACTTGGTGGGGATTTACTTTCTTAAGCTGTTTGTGTCAGGTATTTTTCTTGCTTGAGATTGCTGATACTCATCAAGGCAAGGAAGCTGATGAGGTAAAGGCTGGCGAGGAACATCATGACCATGGAGACACTTGAAGCATCAAGAATCATGCCGATGATAACAGATGAGAAGCCTCCGACTGCGCGGCCGACGTTGAGGATGACATTATTGGCTGTGGAGCGAATGTGATGTGGATAGAGGCGGGTAATCATGGCACCGTATCCTGCAAACATCCCATTGACGAAGAAACCGACGATTGCGCCACCAATCAGCATAGCTGTCATAGAGTTGGCAAATTGGAAGAGGTAGACGCAGACTGCGGAAGCGAGCAAGAAGCCACCATAGACGATTCGCGGTCCAAATTTATCCAAAAGTTGACCGAAGACCAGCATGCCGACACACATTCCAAGAATGGTCGCAATCATCCATAGTGAAGAATTTTTCACAGAGATGTTGAGGCTAGTTTGGATAATGGTTGGCAGCCAGTTCATCATTCCGAAGTAGCCTGCGATTTGTATAGTTGTCATGACCATAAGAGCTAGGGTTTGAGCAGTCAGGGCAGGTGTTTTGAAGAGTTCATGGATATTGATGGGAGCTTTTTTCTCAGCGGCTGTTTGCCCATTGTCTAAGATATTTTGAACATCAATGGTTAACTGCATCCAGATGACCAGGAGGATTGGCAAGAGCCCAAAGAGGAAGAGCCCCTTCCAGCCGAGGGCAGGAGCTAACCAGCCTGCAAGAAGTGCAGAGGAGATAGAGCCCACTTGACCGGCAATACCGTTGAGTGATGATACGCGTCCCATTTTGCTCGCAGGGACAATGCCTGCCATAATGGCAATGGCAACACCGTATTCGCCACCAACTCCGATACCAGCGATAAAGCGCATGAGGTAGAGATAAGGCAGGTTTTGAGTGAAGAAAATCAATCCTGTAGCAACCGAGAAGATGATAATGGTTAGTTTGAAAATCTTGAATTTATTGTAGCGATCAGCCAAGAGTCCAAAGAGGAGCCCGCCGACTAACATGCCCAAGTTGGTAATGGTTCCAATCCAGCCAGCTTGGGCCGCTGAAATATTAAGGTCGGTGATAATGGTTGACATGGAAAAGGCTAGAAACATAACATTCAAGTCGTCTGTTCCAGACGCGACAATAGCAGCAACTAGCGCCCGCCAGTTGTTTTTATCAAGTTGTAGTGATGACATTCATCTTCTCCTTTTAATGATGGCTCACAGGCCAGCTTTATTAAAATATGGGCAGAAGTCACAAAGTGACCTAAATAGTAATGTCATACGCCAATCAAGCGGGTAAAGAAAAGAGCCTGAGACTTTTGTCCCAGGCTCCTATAAACGTACAAAAATAAGCGGTTTTCCCCTAGGAAACCTTTTTGAGCGCTTATATGCCTCACGGGACATGATTAAAGCAGTATGTCATTTGGAAATAGTATAGAGGAAGTTGACCTTCTTGTCAAGAAAAATTTCGCTAAAGCTGATTATTGCTTGAATTTTCAGCTTTTTTATTAGTCTTATTCATGATATAATAAAAAGAACGATATTTTTTGGAGAATCATAAAATGGCAAATTTTAATCACAAAGAAATTGAGCCCAAATGGCAGAAATTCTGGGCTGACAATCACACATTTAAAACAGGAACAGATGCAGAAAAGCCAAACTTTTATGCGCTAGACATGTTCCCTTATCCATCTGGTGCAGGCCTTCACGTTGGTCACCCAGAGGGTTATACTGCGACAGATATTCTCAGTCGTTACAAGCGTGCCCAAGGCTACAACGTCCTTCACCCGATGGGATGGGATGCCTTCGGCCTCCCTGCAGAGCAGTACGCTATGGACACTGGTAATGACCCAGCAGAATTTACAGCAGAAAACATTGCTAACTTTAAGCGTCAAATTAACGCCCTTGGCTTTTCTTATGACTGGGACCGCGAAGTTAACACAACTGATCCAAACTACTATAAATGGACACAATGGATCTTCACAAAACTTTATGAAAAAGGCCTGGCTTATGAAGCTGAAGTACCTGTCAACTGGGTAGAGGAATTGGGAACAGCTATCGCCAACGAAGAGGTCCTTCCTGACGGAACATCTGAACGTGGTGGCTACCCAGTTGTCCGCAAACCAATGCGCCAATGGATGTTGAAAATCACAGCCTACGCAGAACGTTTGCTGGAAGATTTGGAAGAAGTAGACTGGCCAGAATCAATCAAGGATATGCAGCGCAACTGGATTGGTAAATCAACTGGTGCTCATGTGACCTTCAAGATCAAGGACACAGATAAGGACTTCACTGTTTTCACAACTCGTCCAGATACCCTATTTGGTGCGACCTACGCTGTCCTTGCCCCTGAGCATGACTTGGTTGATAGCATTACATCGCCTGAGCAGGCAGAAGCTGTGGCAGAGTACAAACGCCAAGCTTCTCTTAAATCAGATTTGGCCCGTACAGACCTTGCCAAAGACAAGACAGGTGTTTGGACAGGTGCCTACGCGATTAACCCAGTCAATGGTCGTGAAATTCCAATCTGGATTGCGGACTATGTGTTGGCAAGTTACGGAACAGGTGCTATCATGGCGGTTCCTGCCCACGATGAGCGTGACTGGGACTTTGCCAAACAGTTTGGCTTAGACATCATTCCAGTTTTGGAAGGTGGCAATGTAGAAGAAGCGCCTTACACAGAAGATGGTTCCCACATCAACTCTGATTTCCTAGACGGTCTTAACAAGGAAGAAGCTATTGCTAAAATGGTGGCTTGGTTGGAAGAAAATGGTCTCGGTCAGGAGAAAATTTCCTATCGTCTCCGTGACTGGCTCTTCAGCCGTCAACGTTATTGGGGTGAGCCAATTCCAATCATCCACTGGGAAGACGGGACATCTACAGCAGTACTAGAAAATGAGCTACCTCTGGTATTGCCAGTAACAAAAGACATCCGCCCTTCAGGTACAGGTGAGTCACCGCTTGCCAACCTGACAGACTGGTTGGAAGTGGTGCGTGAAGATGGTGTTAAAGGTCGCCGTGAGACCAACACTATGCCACAGTGGGCTGGTTCAAGCTGGTATTACCTCCGCTATATTGATCCACACAATGATGAGAAATTGGCAGACGAGGAGCTTCTTAAAGCTTGGTTGTCAGTAGATATCTACATCGGTGGTGCTGAGCACGCGGTCCTTCATTTGCTTTATGCTCGTTTCTGGCATAAGTTCCTTTATGACATCGGTGTAGTGCCTACTAAGGAGCCATTCCAAAAACTCTTTAACCAAGGGATGATTTTGGGAACAAGTTACCGTGATAGCCGAGGAGCCCTCGTGGCTACTGATAAGGTTGAAAAACGCGACGGTTCATTCTTCAACATCGAAACTGGTGAAGAGCTTGAACAAGCGCCAGCCAAAATGTCTAAATCCCTCAAAAACGTTGTCAACCCTGACGATGTGGTTGAGCAGTACGGTGCCGACACCCTTCGTGTTTACGAAATGTTCATGGGCCCACTTGACGCCTCAATCGCTTGGTCTGAAGAAGGCCTCGAAGGCTCACGTAAGTTCCTCGATCGCGTTTACCGCCTCTTGACTACCAAAGAGCTTGTGGCGGAAAATAGCGGAGCGCTTGATAAGGTCTACAATGAAACTGTGAAGACTGTGACAGAGCATATTGAAGATCTGAAATTCAACACAGCTATCGCCCAGCTAATGATTTTTGTCAACGCAGCCAACAAGGAAGACAAGCTCTACGTCGAATACGCCAAAGGCTTTGTCCAATTGATCGCCCCATTTGCACCACACCTGGCAGAAGAACTCTGGCAGGGTCTGGCAAATACGGGCCAATCAATCAGCTATGTCGCATGGCCAACATATGACGAAAGTAAGCTG
Source organism: Streptococcus hepaticus (assembly GCF_043656315.1). Classification (NCBI taxonomy): domain Bacteria; kingdom Bacillati; phylum Bacillota; class Bacilli; order Lactobacillales; family Streptococcaceae; genus Streptococcus; species Streptococcus hepaticus. The sequence goes on along the minus strand of NZ_JBINIY010000008.1, from coordinate 30,858 downwards.
GTAGAAAGCGAAGTAGAAATCGTTGTCCAAATCAAAGGTAAGGTGAAAGCTAAATTGACTGTAGTCAAAGATTTGAGCACGGAAGAGTTAGAAACTGTGGCTCTGGCAAACGACAAGATCAAATCTGAAATTAATGGGAAAGATATTGTCAAGATTATCGCAGTACCGAATAAATTGGTTAACATTGTGGTAAAATAAGCAGTGTATATCAAAATAACATGAGAGAGGCTTGCCTCTCTCTTATTTTTTAAAAAAATCAAAATATGAACATTTACCTAGAAAGATGTTTCTTTTATAAGAAAAATACAGAATTGGATAAAGTGTTCGATAAAAATAGGTTCGTAAATAAGTTATAAAAACCATAATAAACAAATTTGATTCATAAAAACAATTGTGAACGGCCGGTTATTGCTAAATTATAAAGGTTGTTTTATAGGAAATATTCGTTATAATAAAAACGAAAGGGGTTTAATATGAAAAAAAATAAACTAATATTAGCATTGGGTGCGATGCTATTTGCTAGTATGCTAGGGGTAACAGCTCAGGCAGACACACCGCTCTATCGTCTATATAATAAAGGACTTAAAGTGCATCTTTATACCAAAGATACAAACGAATACGCTGTTTTGGCAACTCGTGGTTGGTCGCAAGAAGGTGTCGCTTGGAATACTGAAGATCAGCAAGGTGAGCCTGTTTACCGCTTGTATAATCGTGGCCTCAAAGTACACCTTTATACCAAAGATGCTAATGAGTATGCTGTTTTGGCAACTCGTGGTTGGGCACAAGAAGGTGTAGCCTTCCGTTCATTTGGGGAAACGCCTGTTTACCGCTTGTATAACCGTGGTCTCAAAAAGCACCTTTATACCAAAGATGCTAATGAGTATGCTGTTTTGGCAACTCGTGGTTGGGCACAAGAAGGTGTTGCATTTATGGCTTTGAGCAATAAAAAGGTGGACGCTGAGAAACCAGTAAAACCAGCAGAAGTTGAGAAATCAGTTTACCCAGCTCAACCAGAAAAAGTTTTTGGTGTGACAGTTGAATACAAAACAACTGATGGGACAACTCCGTTTAATGGATTTACAAACGAGAAAAACCAAAGCTCAATGTTGGTTTCAAGCGAATCCCCATTTTACTTGTACCAAGTACTAGGCTACAAAGTGAAATCAGTGACATTGTGGACAGCAAAAACTGCAAGCAATGGGGAAATTGAGAAAGTGAGAAAACTTCCATATTCTATTCCAGATACGACACAAATTACCTACGAACAATTTGAACCATTGGCAAGCCATACTGGTGCAAACCAGTTCTTTGTTGAACTCGTCTGGGAAAAAGATTTATATGCTGAAAATCCAACTGAGTATGATGTCCATGTTAGATATATTGCTGAAAATGGTGAAAAAATTTTTAAAGGACAGCTGGATGAAGTTGGAAGTATGTCGATCGGAGGTGTAACAATTAGGCGCGGAGAGGTAGCTTCTTTACCAAAACCGTCAGGTTATAAAGTAAAATCTGCAATTTTAATGACAGCCACTTCGGATGCTTTTGGTGTGCACAAAGGTGAGATTGTTATGGCTCCAGTCGAAAACAATCAGACGGGAGAATTGCCATTTTCTACTTTGGACAAGCTTTATGTTAAAACAAAGCACAAAGGATTGTATATTTGGGAAGTTACGTGGGGAAAGGAATGATAGGATAGTCCAGCTTTATGCTGGCCTTTTTGTTTTCCGTCTCTTCCTAGCTATGCTAGTGATTCCATAGAGCTTCCAGCGTGGTATCAAAAAACACCTCCAAAGAAGATAAGATAAAAATGGTTTCCCGAGCACTCATCAAAATCATCAAGGAGTTCTCTCGTGAAAGAGGATAATCAACGTTTATCACATACCACATGGAATTGTAAGCACCATATTGCTTTCGCTCCCAAATATCGGCCAAATTATCTATGGCAGATACAAAGCTAGTATCGGCAAAATTATTCGCAATCTATATGAGCTAAAAGGGACCATCATCAATTACAAGAAGACAGGGGAGCAGATCAGCTCCCTTTGTTTGAGACGGGAGATTCATTTACTGGAGAATCTAATAACAAGAGATAATTAAAGGACAGTGCTTTAGCACTAGCTTGGGAAAGTGGTACGAGAGGAGGCCAATTGGGTGGTTTTTTGGTTTTATAGTTGCAGAACAAAACACCAGTTCACACTGATGGTTTTGATTGTGATATACTATTGTCATGAAATTTACACAAGAAGAAAAAGAGTTTTATATGCGTGAGGCCTTGAATGAGGCTGAAAAGTCGCTGGTCAAGGAAGAGATTCCTATTGGTTGTATCATCGTCAAGGATGGTGTCATCATTGGTCGTGGGCACAATGCGCGTGAGGAGCTCAATCAAGCAATCATGCACGCAGAAATCATGGCAATCAATGAAGCCAATGTGACGGAAGGCAACTGGCGCTTGCTAGACAGTACGCTTTTTGTGACCATTGAGCCCTGTGTCATGTGCAGTGGAGCGATTGGGCTGGCGCGCATTCCTCGGGTCATTTATGGTGCGACCAACCAAAAATTTGGTGGAGCAGGAAGTCTCTACCATATCTTGACAGATGAACGCCTCAATCACCGCGTAGAGGTGGAGACAGGTGTTCTTGCCGAAGAATGTACGAGCCTTATGAAAGATTTTTTTCGGCAGGGACGGAAAAAGAAAAAGGCGGCTAAGCTTTTAGCCCAACAAGAGGCAAATAGTGATATAAGTGGAAATAATTTTTAGAATGATATTGACAAAAATAGTTAATAAGTTTAAACTTAACTAGTTAAACAATAACCGGTTAACGAAAGGAGAAGTTGTGAAGAAAAACAATCATATTATGTATTTGGTAGGAATTACGCTGTCTTGTCAACTTGTTTTGACGGCTTGTCATATCGAACAAAAACAAACCACTAACCAGTCATATAAAATGGAAAAGCAGGTTTCAAAAACTGATAAGGTTTCGGAAGAAGAGCTTGTTGTCGTAACTGCCATTGAAAAGGAAGGCTATCTGCGACTCCAAGGAGGGGATTCCTATTTTGTTCAAGGACAAGTTCCTTATAGGGCAATGTTCCTGAAAGAGACCCTCCCAGATAAGTCCTATACCTTTAAAAAAGGAGATATTCTTTATAAGGTTGAGCGAGGTTACATTATTTCTGTTAATGACCATTACCATTATTACCCGAAAGAAAAAGATGCCAATATTATCTCTCTGAAATACGCTAAAAAATTAACAAAAAATCAAAAGAGAGTGGATACCAAGGGGGTTGCAGGCATTGATTTTCCAACAGATGATGGATTCTTATTTGAAAAAGAGTCGCAAATTATCAGCAAAACGGATGACGGACTTATCATTGACCATGACGGACATTCTCACTTTATTTTCTATAAGGATTTAAAGAATAGCAAATGGGCTTACTTAATTCCTAACCAATCTGGCAGCAGTACTAGCGCCAGCACACAAAAAACTGGTGAGAAGATTTCTTCTGGTGTGACACTAGATGATGGCTATGTTTTTGACCCGAAGGATATTATTGCCGAAGATGAAAATGGCTATACAGTTCGACATGGGGATCATTTCCACTATATCTGGAAAAAAGACCTTTCAGGAATAGATCTTCCTAAGACCAGTCCAAGACCTATAGGTTATCCCAATAGTGGGGCGACAGAACAGCCTTTGGCTCCAAGTTCTAAAAAAAATCAGTCAAACGGTAGTCAGATACCATCGGTACCATCTGTTAAGAAGAGATTCCCAGGTGTCGATTATCCAACCAGTGACGGTTTTCAATTTAATGGTAGTGGCGTTCAAGGTCAGACAAGTTTAGGTCTGCTGGTAGACCATCATGGTCACACCCACCTGATTCCTTATAGTCATTTGGTGGCTAGTAAATGGGAAAGCCATATTCCTCAAGTCTACCTTGAAGTAGCTCGGAAAGAATATCAGGTCTTGGGAACTGTGACAGAGAAAGATTTACCACCTGTTAGCCCTAAAAAACCTCAAGAAGATGAAACTGCCAAGCAAATTCAGTCAAAGAAAGAATATTTGGCTCATATTTTGGGCCTTTCAGCGGACAGTATCAAAGTGGCAGACACCGAAGATGGACCAGTTTTTGTCTACCCCCACGGTGACCATTCCCATGCGATTTTGATTGATAAGGTTGAGATTGGCAAGCCGATTGACGATCCTCATCAAGACCCTCATGCCCATGATAAAATTGGTATGGCTACCTTAAAATCATTAGGTTTTGATGACGAAATTATCGAAGATATTCTTCATGCAACAGCAGATCAACCATTTCCTTCGACAGAAACTGACCCTGAACGGATGAAAGAATGGTTGTTGACGGTTAAATACCTCAATATTGGTCAGCGTACAGATCCTTTGAAACGCAAGAACTTGGATTTGATGCCAAATCTTGAAGTCTTGGGTATTGGTTTTACAAAGATTGATGATGTTAGACCGGTTTTGCAGTTTAAGAACTTGAAACAGATCTGGATGACGCAGACAGGTATTAAGGACTTTACCTTCCTAAAAGAGTTGCCGCAGTTGGAAGGCATTGATATTTCTCAAAATGAGATTACAGACCTGTCCTTCTTGAAAGACTTTACCCATTTGAAAGTTGTTGCAGCGGCTGGGAATAATTTGACAGACCTCAGCCCTCTAAGTCAGTTAAGCAAGCTAGAATCCTTGAATTTGGACTATAACCGCATTTCTGACTTGACACCGATTTCCCATCTGACCAATTTGACAGCTGTAAGTTTGGAACACAACAACCTTTCAGATATTTCTGCGCTTTCTAACAAAGACAAACTTAATCGTTTGTTCCTGTCCTACAATGAAAAACTTGACTTGTCAACCTTGAAGGCAGAGAAATTGGAAGAACTGACAGTAACCAATAGTAAGGTTTCTAATCTTGAATTCTTAAAAAACAATCCAAGCCTGCGTGAATTGAATTTGACTGAGAACCAGTTGACCAATCTTAAGGGAGTGGAAGAAGCAGAGAAGCTGAAGACTCTCTCTGTGGAAAGAAATCATATTGAAACTTTAGAAATTGACGGTGAGCAGACTTCTGTTGAAACTCTAAATGTTTCTGGCAATCAACTGACAAACTTGGAAGGAATCAATCATTATAAGGCTCTTGAAAACCTGAATGCTTCAAACAATACGATTGAAACTTTGAAATTGTCAGAGACTAACCAAAGCCTCCAAACGATTGATGTCAGCAAAAATCATATTCCACAAGAAGAGCTTGTTCCTAATAGCGAAGGTATTCCACAAGCTATTGCCCAAAACTTCCCAGAAGTTAAGGGAGGAGACATTTCGGAAAATGCTCCAAAGGAGGAAGTTACTTCAACCGATAAAAAATAGTTTTTAAAGAATATTAAGTTAAACTTTACCCAATGTGCAACTGGAGACGCTCCATGAAATACGCTTACCAAACTTCAAGAATTGTCGATGAAGCAATTAGAAAAGAACCAAAAGGACGATTTTTAACATTAACGTCCTTGACAAAATCCTTTGATAGACTTTTGAAGCGAGCTAAGGTGCATTGGGTATCTTTGTTCTGTTGAGGTAAAGCATAACGAAAAGGAGAATACTTATCTTCCTCATATCCATGTTTTGCTAATGGTTAAATCTAGTTACTTTAATTCAAAAAAAAACTATATTTCACAAGAAGAGTGGGGGATATGTGGTCTCAATCGCTTAAAGTGGATTATATCCCGCCGGTTGATATTCGTTAAGTGAAAGAAAAAGGCAAAGGCTTAAAAGGAGCTATTCTTGAAACAGCGAAATATCCAACGAAACCTATCAAATCAGATATCGAAAAGAAACAAGTGGTTGATGTTTTATATAACGGTTTGTATCGTAAAAGACAATTTGGTTATGGTGGTATATTTAAAATTATCAAAAAGCAATTAGCTTCTGATGATGCTGAAAATGGAGATTTAATTCACACTTCTGATGACAACAATAACTTGTCGGAGGGTACGAAAATAGTTGTCATTTGGAATGCTTAAAAGCAAAATTATTACTTGAAGTAGTGAAGAGTAAAAATAGCTGAGTTAGTAATTCAACTCAGCTATTTTTGTTAATTCTTTTAAGATGATTGTGGGAAATGTTTGAACTAAAATTTTCGCTTTTGTCTATTTTTTATTTTTTGATTCTAAATATTTAGAAATCATAAAAACAACTAACCAGATTAAAGCAACTGGAAGAGAGAAAAAATTTTTAGTTTGACTGAAGTATATAAGTTGAAAAATGCAGAAAAGAAAGCTCCAAAATATTATTTCTTTTAGAAGTTGATTCCGCATAGTAACCCCCAAATGGCTAATTGACCGGCAATTAATGCAGCGTTTGTTTTCACTCCTGCTTTAGCAACATATTTAATTACTATTTTGGCTAGTTCTTTCCATGCTTTCTTTTGAGCATACTTAATTATAGTTCCAACACTTATCATTGCTAATAATTCATCTTTGATTTTATTTGCCATACAGTTTCCTAATGCACCCCAATCAATTTTATATATGATTGCATTTTCATCTGGGATTTGAGATAAATTTGTGTTTAGTTCATTGTCAGCAATTATTAATTCTTCTTCACTGTAATTTGCTTGAGCATACTGTTTTAAATTTTCTTCTGTTACTCCATCGGCAAACATTTTTTCTAAAACAGCAGCAACTTCATCTATCTGTCTTTGTTCTTCGATAGTATATTCTGAAGTGATCGAAGTTTTTTCGTCAGCTACTACTTTGGCTGTAATAAAAGATGGGACTGTTGTAGAGATTACTAAAAGACTTGCTAGTAATAACGCTAAGTATTTTTTAGTTTTCATTTTTATACCCTTTCTGAATATTGACGACTATGATATATTAGTGGCTTTTAATTTGTTTGATAACTGCGATTTCCTATTTTAACTCCTTTCTATGTCAAACGAATTGTTTCCGCTTTCATGTTATTGTGTTTTATTTAGAAAGTCAATGGTATTATAGGTTTTGAATTAAAAAACAACAGATTATTTTAACGGTCATTGGATATCGTTAAGTTCACTCAAAGATGCAAACTTCGAGCTGTTATCAACGGCAATGTTTTTGATTAGTTATTTCTGGATTGGTATATGTTGTCTTCTTACTTGCTAAATAAAGTTGTATATTATTAATACGGAGTAAGTACCGAACTTGCATAAGCTGAAAATTATGGTATAATACTCTATGGAGCAACATTTGCGCGTGAAGCGGGTCAGGGGAGGAATCCAGCAGCCCTAAGCGATGTCAGGTGTGTGCTCTTTTGCTTTATGAAAATTTCTTGAAAATGTGTAAAAATTAACGAACTACTTGAAAAATCGCGTGTAAAGCGGTATCATAGAATAGATTCAAAAATGGAGGATTACTATGGCACATATTAAATTTGACTACTCTAAGGTCTTGGACCAATTTGTAGCACCACATGAGTTGGACTACCTACAAATGCACGTAACTGCTGCGGATGCAGCTTTGCGTGAAGGTACTGGACAAGGAGCTGAAATGTTGGGGTGGTTGGACCTTCCTGAAAATTACGACAAGGAAGAGTTTGCTCGCATCCAAGAAGCTGCTAAAAAAATTCAATCAGATAGTGAAGTTCTCGTTGTTATCGGTATCGGTGGTTCATACCTTGGCGCACGTGCGGCAATCGACTTCTTGAACACATCATTTGTGAACTTACAGACTGCTGAAGAGCGTAAAGCACCACAAATCCTTTATGCAGGAAATTCAATTTCTTCAAACTACCTTGCAGACCTTGTAGAATATGTAAAAGACAAAGACTTCTCAGTTAACGTTATTTCTAAATCAGGTACAACGACTGAGCCAGCTATTGCTTTCCGTGTCTTCAAAGAACTTTTGGTTGAAAAATACGGTAAAGAAGAAGCGAATAAACGTATCTACGCAACAACTGACCGCGTAAAAGGTGCTGTAAAAGTTGAAGCAGATGCTAACGGTTGGGAAACATTTGTTGTTCCAGATAGCGTAGGTGGACGCTTTACAGTATTGACTGCTGTAGGTCTCTTGCCAATCGCAGCTTCTGGCGCTGATATTACAAAATTGATGGAAGGTGCTAACGACGCTCGTAAGCAATATTCATCAAACAAGATTTCAGAAAATGAATCTTACCAATACGCAGTTGTCCGTAACATCCTTTACAGAAAAGGGTATGTGACAGAAGTTCTTGCTAACTATGAGCCATCTCTCCAATACTTCTCAGAGTGGTGGAAACAATTGGCAGGTGAGTCAGAAGGTAAAGACCAAAAAGGTATCTACCCAACTTCAGCCAACTTCTCAACAGACTTGCACTCACTTGGACAATTTATCCAAGAAGGCTACCGCAACATGTTTGAAACAGTTGTTCGTGTAGAAAAACCACGCAAGAACATCACAATTCCAACTGAAGAAGCAGACTTGGATGGTCTTGGTTACCTCCAAGGTAAAGACGTTGACTTTGTAAACAAAAAAGCAACAGACGGTGTTCTCCTTGCTCACACAGACGGTGGCGTGCCAAATATGTTTGTGACACTTCCACAACAAGACGAGTACACACTTGGTTATGTAATTTACTTCTTCGAATTGGCTATCGGTCTTTCAGGTTACCTCAACGGTGTTAACCCATTTGACCAGCCAGGTGTTGAAGCTTACAAGAAAAACATGTTTGCTCTTCTTGGCAAACCAGGATTTGAAGAACTTGCAGCAGAATTGAATGCACGTTTGTAATTAGATGATGAAAACTCAACTAGAAATGGTTGAGTTTTTTAATTTCTGATTAGTCAACTAAATTTTTTCATTCTTTAAAAAAGTGTGTCTTAATTATTTTTTGGAAGCGTTTTATAATGAGAAAGTAAATAAAACATAGATCATCAAGGAGGATGAAATGGCAGATTGGTTAAATATTGCTGGGAAGACAGTTGTGGTAACAGGAGCATCTTCTGGAATCGGTAAAGCGATTGTAGATGAACTCTTGGAGTTGGGTGTCAATGTCGCTAACTTTGACATTACCGATAATGGAGAGACGCATGAGCATCTGTTGTTCCAAAAAGTGGATGTGACCTCTCGTGAACAAGTGGAAGCTGCGGTAGCGGCAACGGTAGAGCATTTTGGCACCATTGATGCAGTGGTCAACAATGCTGGCATCAATGTTCCTCGTCTCTTGATTGATCCAAAAGATCCACATGGAAAATATGAACTGGACGACGCAACCTTTGATAAAATCACCATGATTAACCAAAAAGGCTTGTACTTGGTCAGTCAAGCTGTCGGTCGTATCTTGGTCGAAAAGAAAAATGGGGTCATTATCAACATGGCATCTGAAGCTGGATTGGAAGGTTCGGAAGGTCAAAGTGCCTACGCTGCAACAAAAGCTGCAGTCTATAGTTACACTCGCTCATGGGCAAAAGAACTTGGTAAATACAATGTCCGTGTAGTGGGAATTGCGCCTGGTATCATGGAAGCGACAGGTCTTCGGACGCTTGCTTATGAGGAAGCACTCGGCTATACTAGAGGAAAGAACGTAGACGAAATCCGTGCGGGCTATGCTTCCACCAGCACAACGCCGCTTGGTCGAAGTGGTAAATTAAGTGAAGTAGCAGATTTGGTGGCTTATTACATTTCAGATCGGTCTAGCTACATCACAGGGATCACAATCAATGTGGCAGGTGGGAAAACGCGCGGATAAAATAGCATAAAGGGGTGAAAGAGTGGCAATTATCAATCGTTGGTATCGTATCTTAGAAACATTGGTCGCTCGGCATCGTGTTAGTTTTGAAGAGATGCGAAGCGAATTGAAGATTAGCGCTGCTACTTTACAAAAGTCCATCGAGCAGTTAAATGATATACTGGATGCTGATTTGCAGATTCGCTTGGAAGATAATTTTCTCTCGTTAGAAGTTTACGATTACCATCGTTTGGAGGAAATTCTTGCGGGCAGTCTGCGCAAGGAAAGTGATTTCAATTCGTCCAGTAAGCGTTCGTCTTATCTCATCAAGCGACTCATTCAAAGTCCCGATCCGCTCTTAATTGATGATTTGGCTGAGGAAATTGGTGTGAGTCGAACGACCATCAATAAGGACTTAAAACATGTCAAAGCCCTAGCCGAGCCTTTTCACATTGACATCTCGGGTAAGCCCAACCGAGGCTTGGGGGTGAAGGGGACAGAATTACAGCTTCGGTTGTTCTATCTTCACTATGTCTATCGTTATTTTGATTCGGCGGTGCTGACCGAAGAAAGTGATGCCATTTTAGAGCAATTATATCAGACATATAAGTTACCTAAAAAGACGCAGGAGTTGTTGTCAAAAGTGATTTCCATCACTGTGGCACGCATCAAACGGCATCGTTTCTTGGGTGAAACCATTCCCTTCTACACTAACGAGCTAGCGGATTCGGAGATTATGGCTGAGCTGATTTACCACCTGGAATTCACCTACCACTTGTCTTTGAGCCAATTTGAGCAGGATTTTATTAGTTTTCCTCTCAATACGCAGTACATTGACAGCCTAGCCTATCAGCCGATTGATGAAGCTGGGTTGGAAAATCTTTATATGAAAATGGTTAAACGGGTCAAGGATAGCTTAGGAGTTCACTTTGACGAGCATCGTCTCTACACGGAGATGAGGTCACATCTAAAATTTCTCATCAATCGCTTGATTTTCCATGTACAGGCTAACGATCTCTTTCACGGGGAAATTCAAAGCAATTATCCTTTGGCATTTGAAATGGCAAAGGTAGCTGCGAGTGTTCTAGAAGAACATCTTGGCGGCAGAGTGGAACCAGCAGAATTGAGTTATCTAGCCCTCTATTTTGAGATGGTGCTGCGTGGAAATGAGCAAGTTGGGCCAAGCGTACAAAGAAAAATTGCAGTTGTTTGTACCACTGGTCGCGGCACCGCAAATATGATTTGTCGGCAGTTGACAAGGGTTTTAGGGCAGGATATTGCTATCACCCAGTATTCAGAGGAAGAATTCGATCCGCTGGATAGCGACGATTATTTCGCGATTTTCACGACAATTCCATTGAAATTCAGTGGCAAAAAATCGCCCGTGATTCAGATTACGAATTTGTTTGACGATCAATGGCTGCAAAACGAGTGGCAACGCGTCAATCGCTACCACCAAAAAAATCTTGAAACGCTGACGTTGAAATTTGTTCGTTTGCCAAAAGAATCCAGCTACCAGGCCTATCTGGGTACCATGTGTCGCATGCTCGATGAGCAAGGTTTGGTGGACGAGAAATTTGCGGAGCGCATTCTTGAGCGAGAGGAAAAACAATCGACCATTTTTGGCAATGGCATCGGCTTTCCTCACACCATCAATCAGCAGTCATCTCAGACCATTTTGATGGTCGGAGTGATGGAAGAGCCGCACGAGGAACAAAATCAAGCCTTGGAATTCATTTTCTTGGTGGCGATTCCACAAAAAGTGGAGCACCAGATGGAGACAGAATTGTTGGAACTCTATGATGATATTTTCCGTATCGCGGGAGATGACAATTTGAAATCTGAGCTAAGAAACATTCAGACAGAGTCGGAATTGTTGGCATTAAGCAGAAGTAAAGGAGTATTTTAAATGAATGTTATGTTAGTCTTTGGGGCCTTTTGTATCGCTGCCTATGCCTTGCAAATTGTCTTTGGAATGCAACAACTCAAGCATTTTAATACAACTTATGGTGAATTGAGACGTCTTGGGCGGGTAGCCATTGGACGTCGTTCTGGAAAAGTTCGCTCGGGAACCATTGTCATGTTTGCCGTGGACAAGGATGGAAAGGCGCTCGCAGCCAAGAAAATGCAGGGCGTAACCGTTCTAGCCAAGTTCAAAGACATGCCAGCTTATGTTGGACAAGATATTCATTATTTTGATAAATACAATCCGCTGGTCCGCAAGGAAAATAAACTCTTACAAATTGCCATCGAAGACGCACGCGAAGTCTTTCTCCGCGGTGAAGCGGGCAACTATGAGGACGTTCCGAAATACGCTTCGGCCTTGGGCCTCAAAACCAATGCGAAATTGCTAGCGACTCGTTTAAAATTACAATTTAAAAAATCATAAACCGAGCAAGTGCTCGAAAAAAGGAGTAAAACATGGATTACATTATTAAATTTGCGGAAGGCTTTATGAGCCTCTTTCAATCCGGTGCCGAAACCTTCATCAGCTGGATGACAGGGATTGTGCCAGTCGTTCTCATGCTGTTGGTGGCCATGAATGCCTTGATTGCTCTTTTGGGAGAAGACAAGGTCAATAAATTGGCCCAAGTATCAGCCAAAAATCCAGTCAGTCGCTACATGATTTTGCCATTCATCTCTGCTTTTATGCTCGGAAATCCAATGGCTATCTCAATGGGGCGCTTTATGCCAGAATTTTACAAGCCAAGCTACGTGGCTTCTCAAATGCAATTTTGTCATACTTCAAACGGGGTTTTCCCTCACATCAATCCAGGTGAACTCTTCGTTTGGCTCGGTATTGCATCTGGTGTAGAAGCCTTGGGACTTAGCACCATGGATTTAGCGATTCGTTACATGTTGGTCGGTATTATCATGAACTTCTTTGCAGGTTGGATTACTGACTTTACGACTGCTTGGGTATGTAAACAACAAGGTGTGACCCTTAGCAAAACATTGAACTAGGATAGAATGAGGAGAAAAATCATGGCATATAATAGCATTAAAGTTGTCAAAGGTAGTGGCGGATTTGGTGGACCACTTGTTATCACGCCGACAGAAGCAAAACACAAATTCATCTACATCACTGGTGGCGGTGAAAAGCCAGAAATCGTGGATAAAATCGTCGAATTGACAGGGATGGAAGCGGTCAATGGCTTCAAAACTTCTATTCCAGATGAAGAAATTGCCCTTGCTATCGTTGACTGTGGTGGTACCCTTCGTTGTGGCATTTACCCTAAAAAAGGTATTCCAACCATCAACATCGTAGCAACTGGTAAATCAGGTCCCTTGGCCCAATACATCACGGAAGAAATATATGTATCAGCTGTCGGTGTGGACCAAATTTCTGCGACGGGTGAAACAGCAGCAGTGGCGAGCGCTACAGCAGAGCCAGTTGCGGAAGCAGCGAAAACAGGCACCTACGATACATCTAAGAAAATCACCGAGCAGCGTGCAGAAAAGAGCCTGGTCGCTCGAATCGGTATGGGTGCTGGGAAAGTCGTTGCTATCTTTAACCAAGCAGCACGCGATGCCATCCAAACCATGCTCAACACAATCCTACCTTTCATGGCCTTTGTATCGCTCCTAATTGGGATCATCAATGGCTCTGGCGTGGGGAACTGGATTGCTAAACTCATGGTTCCACTTGCAGGAAATATCTGGGGCTTGGTCATCATTGGTTTCATCTGTTCCTTGCCATTCTTGTCTCCGCTCTTAGGCCCTGGTGCAGTTATTTCGCAAATCATCGGTACCTTGATCGGTGTGGAAATCGGAAAAGGCAATATTCCGCCACAAATGGCGCTTCCAGCCCTCTTTGCCATCAATACGCAAAATGGATGTGACTTTATCCCAGTGGCACTTGGTTTGTCAGAAGCTGAATCTGAAACTGTTGAAGTCGGAGTTCCATCTGTTCTCTACTCTCGTTTCTTGAGTGGTGTACCACGTGTTATTGTTGCTTGGATTGCAAGTATTGGTTTGTATCAATAAGCCTACATGTTACTTGCTGAAATAAAAAAGAAAAGAGAAAACTCATGTCAACAATTTTTGAAACACGGATCAAAGCTATTGGTCCAGAAGCTGAAAATATGATTGAAGAAGCCGGCATGTTCATCCTGTTTGGAGACGGCGCGCCGGATGATTTGGCCCAATACTGCTTTACCATTGATAATAAAGAAGTCAACGGTGAAATTCAACCTGGTGGTCAACTGCTGATTGATGGGCATGCTTATCCCATCACAGCTGTTGGAAATGTTGTTGAAAAAAATCTGTCAGCCTTGGGACATATTACGGTCTCTCTTGATGGTTCGCTAGAAAGTAGCCTTCCAGGAACGCTCCATGTAGATGTAGATTATGTACCAGTTTTGAAAGAAGGGGCCTTAATTCAAATTGTTGCGTAAGGAGACAGCCATGGTATTTCTGTTAGATACGGCCTCTTTAGAGGACATTGAAAAATATGCAGCTGTTTTTCCGATTGATGGTGTGACCACCAATCCTTCCATCTTGAAAAAAGAAGGAAAGGTCGATGTTTTTCAACATTTTAGAGCCATTCGAGATCTCATTGGTCAAGAAAAGTCGATGCATGTTCAAGTTGTGGCAACCGATGTGGAAACCATGATGGAAGAAGCCTATGCCATCCTTTCTCGAGTTGGCCAGCAAGTGTACATCAAGGTTCCGGTGACAGAAGCGGGACTAGTTGTGATACAGCGCCTTAAAGCAGAAGGGATTGGAGTGACTGCGACCGCCATTTATTCGGAAATGCAGGCTTATTTAGCCATTGCAGCTGGTGCGGACTTCGTTGCTCCCTACTTTAATCGTATGGAAAATCTCACGATTGACGCAGCAAGTTTGGTTGCGGCCATCGCAAGTTTCATTCAAAAGACAGGGCGTCCTGTCAAATCCTGGGAGCTAGCTATAAAAATATCTCCCAAATCAATCACAGCTTACTTGCTGGAGCGCATGCTGTAACCGTCACTCCTCAGCTCCTGCTGGACGCCCTTTCGACACCACCGATTGAAAAAGCAGTCGCAGATTTTAAACGAGATTGGGAAAGTGTATATGGGGAAGGCAGCAGTCTCCTATAGAAAAATGATATCAGTAAAAAGGAGCTATTCTCTTTCGTGGGAATAGCTCCTTTTCTTTTTACCAAATAAATGCACACTCGCTTTTGTCCTCATCCCCCCTTCAAGTCTAATCTTGAACACTTGTATGTGTAAGACTTGGTCTTTTTGTTTGCGCTTACAAATTCTATAATAAGCCTATAGAAAACATTTTAAAAAGGAGCGGAAATAATGGATACACTCTTAATTCCTCTAAATTGGTTCTCCACCAATATCTTGCAAAACCCAGCTTTCTTCGTGGGTCTCCTGGTGTTGATTGGCTACATTCTCTTGAAAAAGCCAGCTCATGAAGTCTTCGCAGGTTTTGTCAAAGCAACCGTTGGTTACTTGATTTTGAACGTTGGTGCGGGTGGTTTGGTGAACACCTTCCGTCCTATCTTGGTCGCTCTTGCGAAAAAATTCAACTTGGAAGCAGCGGTTATTGATCCTTACTTTGGTTTGGCCGCAGCCAATGCCAAGTTGGAGGATATGGGCTTCATCAGTGTGGCAACAACAGCTCTCTTGATTGGTTTTGGGGTTAATATCCTCTTGGTAGCTCTTCGTAAAGTAACAAAGGTTCGTACCTTGTTTATCACAGGTCACATCATGGTGCAACAAGCGGCGACTATCTCTGTTTTTGTCCTTCTCTTGATTCCGCAATTGCAAAATGCCTTCGGTGCTTGGGCGGTTGGTATCATCTGTGGTCTTTACTGGGCGGTCAGCTCCAATATGACAGTGGAACCAACTCAACGCTTAACCGGCGGCGGTGGATTCGCTATTGGTCACCAACAGCAATTTGCCATCTGGTTTGTGGACAAAGTAGCACCATTCTTCGGTAAAAAAGAAGAAAACTTGGACAATTTAAAATTGCCAACTTTCCTCAATATCTTCCATGATACGGTGGTAGCGTCTGCGACTCTCATGTTGGTCTTCTTCGGAGGAATCTTGGCTCTCCTCGGCCCAGAACTCATGTCCAACGCAGAATTGATTGGTCCAGGGGCATACGTGCCAGCCAAATCCTTCTTCATGTATGTCTTGCAAACCTCTCTGACTTTCTCTGTTTATCTTTTCATCTTGATGCAAGGTGTGCGCATGTTCGTTGCAGAATTGACCAATGCCTTCCAAGGGATTTCAAACAAATTGCTTCCAGGTTCCTTCCCAGCTGTGGACGTTGCAGCCTCTTATGGTTTCGGTTCTTCAAATGCTGTTCTTTCAGGATTTGCCTTTGGTTTGATCGGTCAATTGATCACTATTGCGCTCTTGGTTATCTTCAAAAATCCAATCCTGATTATCACCGGTTTCGTACCAGTATTCTTCGATAATGCAGCGATTGCGGTGTACGCAGACAAACGCGGTGGTTGGAAAGCAGCAGTTGCTTTGTCATTCATCTCAGGGATTATTCAAGTAGCAGTTGGTGCTGTTGCAGTAGCGCTTCTTGGTTTGACAGGTGGTTACCACGGAAATATCGACTTGGCTATTCCATGGGTAGGATTTGGATACATTTTCAAATACCTTGGTATTGCAGGTTACGTCCTTGTCTGTCTCTTCTTCTTGGCAATTCCACAATTGCAATTCATGAAGGCCAAAGACAAAGAAGCTTACTACCGTGGAGAAGCTCAATAAGTCTCCAATCAACAAAATAGCTCTGCTATGTTATTAAAATATAAGTGAGGAAAGAATAATGGTGAAAGTATTAACCGCATGTGGAAATGGCATGGGATCATCAATGGTCATTAAAATGAAAGTCGAAAAAGCTCTTCGCGAGTTAGGAGTGACGGATATCCAGTCAGCATCTTGCTCAGTTGGTGAAGCCAAAGGATTGGCTTCTGGCTACGATATCGTAGTCGCTTCAAATCACCTGATTCATGAATTGGATGGTCGTACAAATGGTAAATTGGTAGGACTTGACAATCTCATGGATGACAATGAAATCAAAACAAAATTAAGCGAAGTGTTATAAGTAAGGAGCGGGAGCCAACCAGCTCCTTATCCTATATCCTAATTTAGAAAGTGAGCGATTATGAACTTAAAATCTTCTTTTATTGAGAATAATTCCATTCGTTTGGGGTTGACGGCTGAAACATGGCAAGAAGCGGTTCACAAAGCAGTGGAACCGTTGATGGATAGCGGAGCTGCAACAGAAGAATACTACGATGCTATTATTGCTTCAACAGAAGAATATGGTCCCTATTATATTTTGATGCCAGGTATGGCTATGCCCCATGCGCAGGCGGGTATCGGTGTTTTGAAGGATTCATTTGCCTTGATTACCCTAACTAAGCCAGTAACCTTTTCAGATGGTAAGGAAGTGTCTGTGCTCTTGACCTTGGCAGCTACAGATCCGAAAATTCATACATCTGTAGCCATCCCGCAGATTATTGCCCTCTTTGAATTGGATAATTCCATCGAACGTTTGGTGGCTTGCCAAACACCAGAAGAAGTCTTGGCCATGGTCGAAGAATCAAAGAATAGCCCTTATTTAGAAGGCTTTGATTTGGAAAGCTAAGAGTTACGTAAAAGAATATCTTTCTGTATATCTGACAAAATCGAATAGGGGCTACGGATATCTGCAAACAGATAGACAGGACCTAGACCCAAGCGCCTGCGGGTTGGTCTTCTACTTTGCGATTGTCTGTTTGACGCCCTTTGTAGCTTACTTTGAAAGGAAAAAAGAATGACAACACATATCCCAAATTTACAAGTGGCTTTGGACCACTCTGATTTACAAGGTGCCGTTAAGGCTGCCGTGGCAGTTGGCCATGAAGTAGACGTGATTGAAGCAGGCACGGTCTGCTTGTTGCAAGTAGGTTCAGAACTTGTCGAAGTTCTGCGCAGCTTATTTCCAGAAAAAATCATCGTAGCAGACACCAAATGTGCAGACGCTGGTGGCACAGTTGCTAAAAATAATGCAGTGCGCGGGGCTGACTGGATGACCTGTATCTGCTGCGCTACGCTTCCGACTATGGAAGCGGCCTTGAAAGCCATCACTGAAGTGCGCGGGGACCGTGGTGAAATCCAAATAGAGCTCTACGGAGACTGGACTTTTGAGCAAGCCCAACTCTGGCTGGACGCTGGCATTTCCCAAGCTATCTACCACCAATCCCGCGATGCCCTTCTTGCTGGCGAAACATGGGGTGAAAAAGATCTCAATAAAGTCAAAAAACTCATTGATATGGGCTTCCGTGTATCGGTGACAGGCGGTCTTGATGTGAATACCTTGAAACTTTTTGAAGGGGTGGATGTCTTCACCTTTATCGCAGGTCGTGGCATTACCGAAGCTGCTGATCCAGCGGCGGCAGCGCGTGCATTTAAAGACGAAATTCGTCGCATTTGGGGGTGAGGACTATGAGCCGTCCCATCGGTATTTATGAAAAGGCGACGCCTAAGCAGTTCACTTGGCTAGAGCGTCTCTATTTTGCGAAGGAACTTGGGTTTGATTTTGTGGAAATGTCTGTGGATGAGTCGGATGATCGTCTGGCTCGTCTGGACTGGACCAAGGCAGAGCGCCTAGAGATTGTCAAAGCCATTTATGAGACAGGTGTGCGTATTCCGACCATTTGTTTTTCTGGACATCGCCGGTATCCGCTTGGTTCCGATAATCCAGAAATAGAAGCCAAATCGCTCGAACTCATGAAAAAATGTATTGAGTTGGCGCAGGACTTGGGTGTTCGGACCATTCAGCTGGCTGGCTACGACGTCTACTACGAAGAAAAATCGCCTGAAACCCGCGCACGCTTTCTCAAAAATCTGAGAAAATCCTGCGACTGGGCCGAAGAAGCTCAGGTCATGCTGTCCATCGAAATCATGGATGATCCATTCATCAATTCTATCGAAAAATACTTGGCGGTGGAAAAGGAAATCGATTCACCTTACCTCTTCGTCTACCCTGATACAGGAAATGTATCTGCTTGGCACAATGACTTGTGGAGTGAATTTTACAATGGTCACAAATCAATCGCTGCACTGCATTTGAAAGATACTTACGCGGTAACAGAGACGTCAAAAGGACAATTCCGCGATGTGCCGTTTGGCCAAGGTTGCGTGGACTGGGAAGAGATGTTTGCTGTTATCAAGAAGACCAATTATAATGGCCCATTTTTGATTGAAATGTGGTCAGAAAATTGTGAAATGGTTGAGGAGACTCGAGCTGCTATAGAAGAAGCACAAGCTTTCCTTTATCCATTGATTGAGAAAGCGGGGTTGAAGTAAAATGCCAAAAAATTTACAAGAAATGCGCGAGCGTGTCTGCGCTGCTAATAAATCCTTGCCAGAACATGGTCTGGTCAAATTTACATGGGGCAATGTCTCAGAAGTTTGCCGTGAATTGGGTCGAATTGTCATCAAACCCTCGGGTGTCGACTATGAGACATTAACCCCAGAAAATATGGTGGTGACAGACTTAAACGGAAATGTAGTAGAAGGGGCCCTCAATCCATCTTCTGACCTGCCAACCCATGTGCAACTCTACAAGGCTTGGCCAGAAGTGGGGGGCATTGTCCATACGCATTCAACAGAAGCAGTTGGTTGGGCACAAGCAGGGCGTGATATTCCATTTTACGGAACAACGCATGCGGATTACTTCTATGGTCCTGTGCCATGCGCGCGTTCATTGACCACCGAGGAAGTAGACGCTGCCTACGAAGAAGAAACAGGAACGGTGATTATTGAAGAGTTCACCCGTCGAGGATTGGACCCAATGGCGGTGCCAGGTATCGTGGTGCGCAACCATGGACCGTTCACCTGGGGCAAAGACCCAGCGCAAGCAGTTTATCACTCAGTTGTCTTAGAAGAAGTGGCTCGCATGAACCGCTATACTGAGCAAATCAACCCTCGCGTAGAGTCAGCTCCTAGATACATCATGGACAAGCATTATCTGCGCAAGCATGGACCGAATGCCTACTATGGACAAAAGGGTGATAGCCACTAGAAAGGAAATGGCTTTGAAAAGTAGCGTTAGTGCCCTGCTTTTCTTTGCCATTTTTCTTCTAATATCAGTGAAAGACAGTTTTCTGTTACGGAATCATCATTTATTATAGTGTTGAGAGCGGTTTCTCTTTTTGGTAAAATAGAAAGTACATTTGTTAGGAAAGGTGATTGGATGATTGTTTTAGATAAAAAAAGCTATGCCCTCCTCTCTTATCTGATCCAGCTGGAAATGCCCGAGACAATCATGAAAATCTCAAAAAACTTAGGCCAATCTCGCAGGAAGATTTATTATCATTTGGAAAAGATTAACGATTCGTTGCCCGATGGTATACAGGAAGTCGTTGCCTATCCACGCATTGGGCTTATTTTATCTGAGGAGCAAAAAAAGGCCTGTCAAGACTTGATGGAGGGAATAGATTCCTACCATTATGTCATGAATGCTGAGGAGCGGATGCTCTTGCTCTTGACCTATATCGCGGTAGCCCAAGAGCGCGTGACGATTGAAAAGATGATGCAGTTGGTGGAGGTGTCAAGAAATACCATTCTCAATGACTTGACGGTCATTCGGGAGCGTCTGTCTCAGGAACAATACTGTTTGCAGCTCAAAGTGACCAAGTTGAAGGGCTATTATCTAGAAGGACATCCCTTGTCCGCTATTCAATACACTTATCGCTTGATGGATGTGTTGCTGACGGTGGGAACGAATCACTACATTAACCTAGCCAGAGAAAAATTGGAGACCATTCCGTCTCATGCAGCGTTTTTCTCCGCCGACCGAACGGCCTTTTTACGCCAACAGATTGATGGCTTGGTGGGGCTTCTGGGGAAAAAAATTAGTCCACAGGACAGTTGGAAATTGGTCAATATTTTGCCCTATCTGTGGATGACTTACCAAAATATGGACTTGAGCGCAGCAGAAAAAGCAGATGTGCTAGCTGATTTTTCACCCGCGGAGCAGCGCTTAGAATACCAAGTAGCAGCCAAAATTGCAGAGAATTTCCAAGAAGAATTTGTGCTTGAGTTGGATGAGATTGAGACATGCATCATTGCCATGCTGCTCTTGTCTTTTCGCAAAGATCGCGACGTCCATGTTTCCAGTCATGATTTTGACGGGATTCGGACAAGTTTGGCGCGCTTCATTGAAAAGATTACGGAGGATTATCAGCTGACGTTTGAAAATTCAGCGGAGCTTCTTGACCAGCTTGTGCGGCATTGTAAGGCTTTGCTTTATCGGAAAACCTACGGTATATTCTCGACAAACCCAATCACCGCCTTAATTCAGGAAGAATACGGTCAACTCTTTTATGTGACAAAAGCCTGTATTCCCTTGCTGGAGGAAGATTGGCAGCTTGAGCTCTCAGACGATGATATCGCCTATATCACCATCCATCTAGGGGCCGAATTAAAGTCTGCTCCTGTGGAGGAAAAGAAGGTGCATGTGATGCTGGTCTGCGATGAAGTCCTAGCGGTGCGCAAGCTCTTTCTCAAACAATGCCAGCAAGCCCTGCCCATGGTCACCATCGACGCGGTGTTCACCACTGAACAATTGAACAGCGTTCGGGATATCCTAACATCGGACCTCGTCATTTCTACGAGTGATGGCATTGATTCGCCTGTGCCCATGTTGATCACCAAAGCGATTTTGACGGATGATGAAATGATCCGCATTATTTCTTTTGTAGACAGCCAAGGAAAACGGCAAGAAGAAGATTTTTCGCAACGGCTGGATTATATCATCGCTGGATTTGTCAAAGACAAGCAAGAATCCTATGTCCTGCGACGGGAAATCGAAAAAATTTTTAGAGAAGAACTCTTGTCCGAAATGACATTTGTTCGCCACAATAATTAAAGGGGAGCCTCGACAGTCGTCGAGGATTTTTTAGTGGGTGAAAGCAGTATCTGAAATCGGTCCACTTTTGTACACACTCCTGTGTGTGACTTGGTCTTTTTTGAAACCGTTTTTAGGGCTATACTAGGACTATAGAAAACATCAAAAAGTGTATTTTGGAGGAAATAAAATGGCTAAAGTACAAGATATTACCCGTGAATCTTGGATTCTTTCAACTTTCCCAGAATGGGGAACATGGCTCAATGAGGAAATTGAAGAAGAAGTAGTACCAGAAGGCAATTTTGCTATGTGGTGGCTGGGAAACTGCGGTGTCTGGGTCAAAACACCTGGCGGAGCCAACATTGTCATGGATCTCTGGTCAGCTCGCGGCAAATCCACTAAAAAAGTCAAAGATATGGTGCGTGGACACCAAATGGCCAACATGGCCGGTGTGCGTAAATTGCAACCAAATTTGCGCGTGCAGCCGATGGTCATCGACCCATTTGCCATCAACGAATTAGACTACTACTTGGTGTCTCATTTCCACAGTGATCACATTGATATCAATACTGCGGCAGCTATTGTCAACAATCCAAATCTGGACCATGTCAAATTTGTTGGACCATACGAATGTGGGGAAATCTGGAAAAAATGGGGTGTGTCGGAAGACCGCATCATCATTGTTAAACCGGGCGACAGCTTTGAATTCAAAGATATGAAAGTGACCGCTGTTGAATCCTTTGACCGCACTTGCTTGGTAACGCTCCCTGTTGACGGCGCAGATGCTCAGGATGATGAATTGGCTGGTCTTGCTGTGACGGACGAAGAAATGGCGCGCAAGGCTGTTAACTACGTCTTTGAAACACCTGGCGGAACCATTTACCACGGTGCGGATTCACATTTCTCCAATTACTTTGCCAAACATGGTCGTGACTTCAAGATCGATGTTGCACTCAACAATTATGGTGAAAATCCACTGGGAATCCAAGACAAGATGACCTCTATTGACTTGCTTCGCATGGCTGAAAATCTGCGTGCCAAGGTTATCATCCCCGTTCACTATGACATCTGGTCAAACTTTATGGCCTCAACAGATGAAATCCTTGAACTCTGGAAAATGCGCAAAGAGCGCCTTCAATATGACTTCCATCCATTTATCTGGGAAGTAGGCGGCAAGTACACCTACCCAATGGACAAAGACCGCATTGAGTACCACCACCCACGTGGCTTTGATGATTGCTTCCTAGAAGACTCCAATATTCAATTCAAAGCCTTGTTGTAATGGTTTAAATTACTCCCATTATGAGACGCTCTCCTATCTATTAGGGGAGTGTTTTTTCTCTCTAAAATAAAAAAGCCATTCGATTGAATGGCTTTTCTGCTGTTTTAGCAGCTTATTTATTAACATTTTCCCATTTCCAGCTTTGAACTTCTGGGATGTCATCACCGTGTTCACGGATATACTCTTTATGGTAAGCCACAGTTTCAGACATTTTAGCTGCAAATTCGCTTGCTGCATCACCTAAAACAGCGACTGCTGCGTCTTGAGCGAGGTGGAAGCGATCCAATTCAGACATGACACGCATATCGAATGGGGTTGTGATATCACCGTTTTCACGATAACCATGTACATGAAGATTGTGATTGTGACGAGTAAAGAAGATATCACGAATCATTCCTTCATAGGCGTGGAATGCAAAGATAACAGGTTTATCTGTTGTGAAGACTTTATCGAATTCTTCATCAGACAATCCGCGAGGATCTACATTTGGATGACGAAGTTTTAGAATATCGACAACGTTTACAAAGCGAATCTTCAACTCAGGGAAGGCTTTGTGTAAGATAGTAATGGCAGCGAGTGCTTCTAAGTTTGGCTCAGTACCTGCTGCTGCGAATACAACATCAGGTTCTTCATCAGCAGAAACTGTTGAAGCCCAATCGATGACTTTGTAGCCTTTTTCAACCAATTCAGTAGCTTCATCTACTGAGTAGAATTGAGGACGAGGATGTTTAGAAGTCACAATCAAGTTAATCTTATCCTCAGCTTTGAATGCTTTATCCATCACGGCTAACAAGCTGTTTGTGTCAGCTGGCAAATATTCACGGATGTATTCAGGAGTCTTTTCAGACAAGTGAGTCAAGATACCTGGATCTTGGTGAGTGTAACCGTTATGGTCTTGTTGGAATACTGTTGAAGTAGCAATCAAATTGAGCGCTGGGTAGTTTTTACGCCATGTAGTATGTGTCTTAGATTTGCGTAACCATTTGAAATGTTGGGTAATCATTGTATCAACAACGCGCAAGAATGATTCATATGAAGCGAAGAAACCATGACGTCCTGTTAAGACATAACCTTCCAACAAGCCTTCGGCTTGGTGTTCAGATAATTGTGAATCAATGACGCGACCAGCAGGTGACAACCATTCATCGTATGAAGCATCGCGACGGCCCATCCATTGGCGGTTAGTTTTCTTGAAGACTTCGTTGAGACGGTTAGATTTGCTTTCGTCAGGACCAAAGATACGGAAGTTGTCTGGATTGGCTTCGACTAAGTCGGCAGCATATTTACCAAATTCAATCATATCTTGTGCAACGATACTACCTGGAGTCTCGATAGCAAATGCATGTTTTTTCCAATCAGTGGTATCCATTGCTTTGATAACACCAGCGTTTGTGATTGGATTCATAGACATACGACGGTCACCTTTAGGTGAGATTTCAGCAATTTCAGGCAAGAGACGACCTTGGTCATCAAAGAGCTCTTCTGGGCGATAAGCTTTCAACCAGCCAAGAAGTGCATCAAGGTGTTCCATATGGTGTGCATCTACTGGGATTGGAACTTGGTGAGCACGCCAACCACCTTCGATTGGAGCCCCTTCCCATGATTTTGGACCTGTCCAACCTTTAGGGATACGTGCTACGATAACTGGCCAAGCAGGCATGGTAGCTTCTTCAGCAGAAGCTTTACGCGCTTCAGTTTGGATTGCTTTGATTTCTTCGATAGCTTGGTCTAATTTTTCAGCAAAATGAGCATGAGCAGCTGCATGGTCTTCTGCTAAGTCAACAACATTTGCAAAGATTGGTTTCCAACCAAGACCAGAGAAGAATTGCTCTAATTCTTCATTTGTTTTACGCTCAAGAATAGTTGGGTTGTGAATTTTACCACCATTGAGGTAGAGAATAGGCAAAACAGCACCATCGTTGACAGGGTTGATAAATGTATTGGCAAACCAACCAGCCATCAAAGGTCCAGTTTCAGCTTCCCCGTCACCAATAACAGTAGCAGCAATTACATCTGGATTATCAAGAATAGCACCTGTTGCGTGAGAAAGTGCGTAACCTAATTCACCACCTTCATGGATAGATCCTGGAGTTTCAGGAGCAGCGTGAGAAGCAATACCACCTGGGAAGGAGAAAATCTTACATAATTGTTTAAAACCTTCCTCAGTTTGCGGAATGTTTGGATTCAATTCAGTGTAGGAACCGTCAAGATAAGAATTAGATACCATGACTTGTCCGCCGTGACCAGGTCCTTCAATGTAGAACATGTCTGCATCGTATTTGTTAATGGCACGATTCAAGTGTGCATAGATGAAGTTTTGTCCTGGAACTGTTCCCCAGTGACCGATTGGGTGAGCCTTCAAATCAGCTTCTACTACTTCACGTTTCAGTAGAGGATTGTCTTTTAAATACATTTGGGCTGCAGAAATATAGTTTGCTGCACGCCACCAAGCATCGACCTTAGCAAGATACTCTTTCGAGTCAAAAATAGTTGTCATAACAAGACTCCTTAAATTGTAATTTGTTTCACAAGACGAATATACCATGTTCTTAAATGGAAGTCAAAGAAGGAAAAACATAAGAAAACCAATCAGGAAATTTTCATAAAAACGGAGAAAACAACATAAAACCTGGGTTTTTAAAGTATAATAAATAATTATATTTCACAAAATTTCACAACTTCCACATTAATGTGGAAGAAGGTTGACTTTAGTTTTGTAAGCGCTTGTAATATAATGACAATGTAACAGAGATGAGGAATAGAAATTGAACACAAGACAAATCAATATTCTCCGTGAATTATTGGCAGCCAATCAATATGTGACTGGCCAGGAGTTAGCAGCGAGGTATGGGATTTCTACTAAGACTGCTTATGCAGACTTAGTTGTCATCAATGATGAACTATTTCCCTTTAATGTTGAAATCGAGAAAAAACCTAGACACGGTATTCGATTGGAGTTGAATCCAGAACAAAAACGCCAAGTCCTTCATTTTTTAGAACAAAATCAGTTTGAACAATTAGATGAGACTTCTCAGTTTCAACGAGACTGTGAATTATTGAAAAAATTAGTTTTAGAAACGGAAGGGATTGATATTCTAGAATGGTCAACCACACACTTCATTAGTGAGGCTTCCATTCGAAGAGATTTTGAAAGGATTGAACAGCAATTGGCTCCTTACCATATTTCATTGGTTCGGAGAAGTGGTCAGTATTTTCTTAAAGCAAAGGAAGAGGCGATTCGTAAATTCTTCCGTAATTATCTGATTCAGCATTTTGATCTAAGTGAACAAGAAGTAAGAGAGGGGAGTCTGGATTTATTTTTTGATAGGGAAGAAATTGTTTCTACCATTGAAAATGTCAGCAAGTCTTCAACAGCTTATCACTATAGAACAGCTGAACAGTACAGTATCTACCTCGTCTTGGATTTGCTGATTAGTAGTCATCGCTACAGGAAAGGAAATCTGATCTCAGAGGCAACATCTACTATTATTGTAGAAGACTTACCACAATATGAAGTCTACGTAATAGCGGGTGAGTTGATGAGTAAGAGTGTAGGCATTTCAATGCAATTGATACCAGATGTAGAAATTCGTAATATTTGTTACACCCTTCTATCAGTTGGTTATGAATCACAATTGGTTGTCCAGTCAGATATTCAGCAAACGGTTAATCGTTTTATTGAACGGGTGGAGCGGCTTTCAGGGGTTGAATTTACCAAAGATGAACACTTGTATAAGATGCTTCTTAACCACATGCAACCGATGATTTATCGTTTGAAGAGTGGGATTAATATCCGCAATCAAATCACCGAAGATATTAAGTCACGCTATAGTGTTCTTTACTATATCGCATGGTTAGCTTCAAAGACGATTTCTGAGGAATACGATGTGGAAATGGTAGATGCCGAAATTGCTTTTCTGACCATCTATCTGGAAATATCTGTGGAAAAACTCAACAAACCACTCAATATTTATGTGATTTGTCCACATGGTCTCGCCACATCGGAATTGATTATGAATTCTCTGCGGAGAACTATTTCGAGTTTTGACTATTTGATGAAAATAGACTTGAAGGATTTAACAGCTGAAAAGATTGAACAAGCAGATTTAATCATTAGTTCCATTCAGCTAGATCATCTCGCCAAAAATTATATTCGAGTGAGCCCAATTGTCACAGATAAAGAATTGGAAATGCTTCAACAGACTTATTCTAGTCTCACAAAGGGAAACAGGAATATGTTATCTGCTATTCATGATAATGACGTCTTTTCAAAATCAGTTGTACTAGATTTATTGAATGGCAACATTCTTCTTAATCAGTCCTACAAAACGGTTGAAGAGTGTATAGAGGCGATGGTTAAAAAAACCTCTATAAAAAATCGAAAGAGTAAGAAGTTTTTACAATCCGTCTTGGCTCGTGAAAAGTTGGGTAGTACAAGTGTTTATACTGGAATTGCTTTACCACATGCAGATCCTGCAGTAGTCAAAGAATCTGAATTGGTGATGATGACCTTGGAAAAACCAATCCGTTGGGGACAAAATTTGATTAGTGTCGTTGTCTTGATTGCGATTGCAGAAGGCGATGACCAAATTTATAAAAATGCCTTGATTGGTTTATATTCCAAAATAGATACAACAGCCTACATTGACTTGCTCAGTGCTAGTCAAACAGAGGCAGAATTTATAGATCGACTATGATGTAGATTATAGAATAAGCGAAAGGAGTTGGTTCAATTTATGACTGAATCAATTAAATTGTCAAATTACTTGACAGAAAAATTAATTTTCACTGACAAAGCATTGGCGTCTAGTAGCGACTTGTTTCAAACAGTTCATGAGAAAGCCTTTGATTTGGGGTATGTACAAGAAGATTTTCTACCTCGTGTAACAGCTCGTGAAGCAACCTTCCCTACGGGAATTCAGTTAGAAAACATCGGGGTTGCAATTCCCCATACAGATGCAGAGTGTATCTTGAATGAATTTGTTGCAATTGTCATCAACAAAGAACCTGTTGAGTTCAAAAGTATGGAGGACATTGAGCAATCCGTTGAAGCTAGCATTGTGTTTGTTCTTGGATTAAACCAACCGCATGCTCAACTCGAGATGCTTCAATCCCTTATGGGATTGTTGCAAAACGATGAAATTCTAACAACCCTTCGTCAAGCCACCTCGGCAGAAGAAGTTCTTACTATTGTTAAACAAAATAATTTATAAATAAATAATAAAGGAGACCATTATTATGGCAAAAATTAAAGTTCTCGTAGCGTGTGGCGCTGGTATCGCTACATCAACAGTTGTAATGAAGAAAATTGAAGACTTGTTTAAGAACAACAAGATTGATGCAGAATTTACGCAAATTAAAATTGCAGAAGCTGCTTCAAAACAAGCAACACATGACATGTTGATCACAACAACAATGTTGCCAACTACATACGATATTCCAGCAATTAAAGCAATGGCTTTCTTGACAGGAATTAACCAAGCAAAAGTTGAGCAAGAAATTCTGGACACTGTTGCACAAATTCAAGCTAATAAATAGGTTGAAGCAATTTACTTAGGTATCATAATAAAAAATTAAAAAAAGGAGTAGTTATGGATACATTAACTAATGTCGTTCAAGGGATCTTGAACATGGGATCAAGCGTAGTGCTCCCAATCATCATCTTCGTTTTGGCAATGGTTTTCCGTGTGCCATTGAAAAATGCCATCACATCTGGTTTAACAGTTGGTATTGGTATGTTGGGGATCAACCTCGTATTGGGTCTCTTGTCTGATAACGTTGGACCTGCTGCACAAGCAATGGTTGAACACATGGGACTTAATTTGACAGTCGTTGACGTAGGTTGGCCAGGTGTGGCAGCCGCTACATGGGCTCAACCAATTGCAGCAGTAATGATTCCAGTTGTTTTGGTTGTGAACTTGATTATGTTGGCTTTCAACTGGACGAAAACATTGAACATCGATATCTGGAACTACTGGCATATGTCAGCTGCAGCAGCAACTGGTTATATTGTAACTGGTAACTTCTTCTGGGGTATTGTTTGTGGTGTTATTTACACAGTTATCGTTCAAATCGTTGCAGATAAAACAGCACCATATGTTCAAGAATACTATGGTCTTGAAGGGGTATCTCTTTCTACAGGTTCTGCACAAGGTTATGCCCTCATTGGTATTCCTGTTGCGTGGGCAGTTAGCAAAATTCCAGGTCTTGGAAAATTGGACGTGGAACCAGAAACAATTCAAAAACGTTTTGGTATCTTTGGTGAACCAATGATTATGGGTATCATCATTGGTATGGCTCTAGCTATTCTTGGCGGCTACGATCTTACAAAAATTCTTCAAACTGGTATGGCAATGGGGGCTGTTATGTTCATCTTGCCACGTATGGTTAAAATTTTGATGGAAGGTTTGATTCCTATCCAAGAAGCAGCTCAAGCAATGCTTCAAAAACGTTATGGCGATCGTGAAATCTATCTTGGTATGGATGCGGCTCTTGCAACTGGTTCACCAGCAGCCCTTTCAACAGGTCTCTTAATGGTACCAATTACACTCTTTATCGCTGTTATTCTACCTGGTAACCGTGTACTTCCATTTGCAGACTTGGCAACTATTCCATTCTTTGCAGCCTTGGTAGTTCCAACACGTAAAGGTAATATCCTTCACTCAGTAATCGCTTTGACAGTTACAATTACACTCGCTTTGTGGATGGCAACTGACTTTGCACCAGTATTGACTCAAATGGCTGAAGGGGTTATCAAATTCCCAGAAGGCGCTTCTCTTGTAACAAACTTCGATACAGGTGGTAACGTCTTGAACTGGATTTTCTTGGCACTTTCTCGATTGGTACAATCAATCTTCTAAGCAATTAGTATTTAAAAATAAAGGCATTTTCTAAACGAAATTCGAGGTAAAATAATGAGTATTCCTGAAAAAATGATGGGTGTCTTCAAAACAGAACCCGGATATGACAAAATGGACTTTCTTGAATTGGATGTCCCAAAAGCAGTAGATGATAAAGTTTTAATCAAAGTTGCATTTACAGGAATCTGTGGCTCAGATATCCACACTTTCAAAGGTGAATACAATAACCCAGCAACACCAGTCGTGCTTGGACACGAATTCGCAGGTGAAGTTGTTGCGGTTGGAGACAAGGTAACCAAGGTTAAAGTTGGGGACCGTGTAACGAGTGAAACAACTTTTGAAACAAGCACAGATATTTATACTCATGACAAACAATATAATCTTGCCATGAAACGTAAAGGTATTGGAACCCAGCAAAATGGTTCTATGGCAAAATACGTTTTAGCACGTGAAGAAAGCATTCATATTTTACCAGATACACTTAGTTACGAAGGTGCAGCAATGACAGAGCCATTGGCTTGTTGTGTACATGCTATGTACCAAAAGAGCCAGTTATCACTTCATGATAAAATTATCATCATGGGGCCT
This sequence comes from Streptococcus hepaticus, assembly GCF_043656315.1. Lineage (NCBI taxonomy): Bacteria > Bacillati > Bacillota > Bacilli > Lactobacillales > Streptococcaceae > Streptococcus > Streptococcus hepaticus. The sequence continues at coordinate 586 of NZ_JBINIY010000008.1, read as the reverse complement.
GGTCCAATTGGCCTCTTCCTCTTGCAAATTGCGAAAGAAATTGGTGCCTTTGTTATTATGACTGGTATCACTCAAGATGCTGACCGCTTGGCTTTTGCTAAGGAGTTGGGAGCAGATGTTGTGGTGGATACCATGAAAGAAGATTTAGCAGAAATCGTCTACAAATATACGGATGGTTACGGTGTTGATAAGGCATATGATGCATCTGGAGCGGCACCTGCTGTAAACCAAGTATTGCCATTGATGAAAAAACGTGGTCAGTTTGTCCAAGTTGGACTATTTGCTAAAAAATACATCGAATTGGATACAGAATCTATCATTCAACGTGAAATTGAATACATTGGTTCTCGTTCTCAAAATCCGTTCGACTGGCCGATCGCTATTCACTTGCTTGACAAGGGAGCGATTGATATTGATAAGATGATTACGAAGAAATTCCCGCTAGAAGAATGGCGTACAGCTTTTGAAGCCGTTATGGGTGGTAAAGAATTCAAAGTAATGATTGAATCAAATCCAGGTGAGTTTTAAATAAGACACCATTGAGGTGGATTGAACTCCTTATATCCGCTGGATATGAGGAGTTTTC
>NZ_JBINIY010000007.1:0-107016 GCF_043656315.1 Streptococcus hepaticus | reverse complement strand
TGAGTCGTAATAACTAGCAAGAGCAATCCAGAATATAAGTATTTCTTTAACATATGTCCACCTCTTTTATAATCTCTAAAGAAATTGTAGCACATTTTGGAAGCCGTTTCAATGCATATATTGTTAATTTGCTACAAAAATTACTACTATTTACTCAAAGAAACCTTCTAAAATGAAGTTAGCTACTTAAGGGTATTAAAGAGTCTTATACACCTTTTTACTAAAGAACAATACATGTTCATTCCAAGCTTAAATACACAATAGAAAGCATTTCCTAAATGCTCTTAATTCTATATTCAATTTTGGTCAAAGAAATATTCTTGGTCAAAATTTGGTCTAATTTTGTTCTTATAAAATTTAAATAATATAAAATACACAGAAAATAATAATTGATAAACTCCTTGATTTCATCGTATTTTATAAAAATATAACTTTTGTTTAACTACCCTTAAAAGTCTACAGGGAGGATTGTTGAACATGAGTAAAAGCCTGAACAATCAGGCTTTTTCGTTTGTTTGGATTTGTTCTCAGATACAAAAACTGAAGCTAGTTTCCTCTGCTTCAGTTTTGTCTATATAATACCTATTTTCCCAAATAGGCCAAAATTGCGACGAGAGCTGCTTCCGTTCCTGTTTTCAAGGTTGGTTGAATGGCGGGAGCAAATTTTGGATTATGGTTGGCATAAATTTCTTGATTTTCTAAAAATCCGCCAAATCCCCAATAAAGATACGGAATCCCCCAGGCCTGTGGTAGATAGGCAAAGTCCTCTGAAGCAGTCATTGGATGGTACTGACTTGCTAGCCTCTCTTCTCCCAAGTATTCCTTAAACACCTTGACCACGCGCTCTGTCACTTGACCATCATTGTCCGTCAAAGGATAACAGTCGTACACTTGAATATCTGGTTCTTTAATGCAACCTGCCGCTAGACACTCAGCTTGACAGATACGAATAGTGGCCGCAATCATCTGGTCTTGAACCAACTCATCATAGGAGCGAATATTCAGCAACAGAGTCGCAGTATCTGGGATGATATTTGCCTTCGTTCCTGACTGAAAAGCTCCAACTGTCACCACCGCAAATTGAAACGGATCTACTTCACAGGAAACAATACTCTGCAATTTTATGACAATGGCCGAGCCAATTAAAATTGGGTCAATACTCAAATGCGGCATGGAACCGTGAGCCCCCTTCCCGTAAATTGTCACCTTTAGGGAAGCTGCGCTTGACAAAAATGGGCCACTAACCGCTCCAAGCCTCCCTGCTGAGAGTTCTGTCAATACATGCTGGGCGAAAGCCACATCTGGTCTTGGGATCTTATCCAATAAGCCATCTTCCAACATGGCTTTTGCTCCTGACGCTGTCTCTTCTCCTGGTTGAAAGAGAGCAATATAGGTTCCTTGCCAATCAGATACATTTTGAGCGAGAGCCCAAGATGCTCCCAAACCTGCCACCATATGTATATCATGTCCACAAGCAGGCATGACAGGTACTTGATGCCCCTCCAGATCTGTCATGATGACGGTTGACGCATAGTCCAGTCCAGTCTCTTCTTTGACAGGTAGCGCATCCATATCTGCCCGAAATAGCACCGTTGGCCCCTCTCCATTCCGCAGGATTCCTACAACACCGCCGCCAATCTTTTATGTGTTATAACCATAGCCTTGCAGGGTTTCAAAGATAAACTGGCTAGTCTGCTTTTCCTGCATGGACAATTCAGGATGACTGTGTAAATACTTATATGTTTTTTCTTGCCAATCTTGAATGGCTGTGCTAGATGATGAAACTGTTTGAATAGACATCGTTTTTCTCCTTTATAGTATTATAACACTTACTGCAAAAGGCTTCCGCTTATAGACAAATAGATTCAGTTTACTATCCACCTCCTGTGCTACCCTAGTAAAATTGAAAAGACCGGAAATATTTTTCCAGCCTTTTTTCTTATTCTCCAAATTCTTCTGCCACCACATTAAGAGCCCGTTCGATGACCACATGCATGTCGTAGTATTTATAATCTGCCAAGCGGCCACAGAAGATGACCTTATCCTTGACAGCCTCGGCTTTTTCATGGTATTGATCGTAGACTGCGTTATTAGTCGCGTCATTGATTGGGTAATAAGGCTCGTCGCCTCGCTTCCAGTCAGCTGGGTATTCGCGAGTAATGACCGTCTTTGCTTGATTGCCAAATTCAAAGTGTTTATGCTCAACAATCCGAGTATAGGGCACTTCGCGCTCGGTATAGTTAACCACAGCATTTCCTTGGAAATTCTCCATGTCCAAAACTTCATGTTCAAAGTGCAAACCGCGGTACTCCAACTGACCAAATTCATAGTCAAAATACTGGTCAATCATCCCCGTAAAAACAACCTTTTTTGCGCTGGCTTCAAGCTCCGCCCGATTTTCAAAAAAGTCTACTTCCAACTCTAGGTCAATACCTTCCAACATCTTCTCAATGATGACATTGTAGCCTCCGATTGGGATACCTTGGTAGCGGTCATTGAAATAATTATTGTCAAAGGTAAATCGAATCGGCAAACGCTTGATGATAAAAGGTGGCAAGTCAGTCGCTGAACGCCCCCACTGCTTTTCGGTGTAGCCCTTAATCAAGGTCTGGTAAACATCTTGACCAATGAGCTTGATAGCCTGTTCTTCCAGATTTTTAGGCTCCGTATCTTGCAAATGTGCGGTCTGCTCTGCAATCTTATCCTTGACTTCCTGAGGCGTTTTCGTTCCCCACATGGCATAAAAGGTGTTCATGTTGAAGGGAAGATTGTAGAGTTTTCCTTGATAATTGGCCACAGGAGAGTTGATATAGTGGTTGAACTCCGCAAATTGATTGACATAGTCCCAGATTGCCTTGTTGGATGTGTGGAAAATGTGGGCACCATACTTGTGAACATTGATCCCTTCTACATTTTCACAGTAAATATTTCCACCAATATGATTGCGTTTGTCAATAACCTTAACCTTCTGGCCACGCTTGGTCGCTTCATGAGCAAAAATAGCCCCAGATAAACCAGCCCCAACAATCAAATAATCGTACATAGTTTTCTCACTTTCTTTTCTTGCCTTGCCATTATATCATATTTTATGAATAAAAAAAGCTAAGGCTTCTAGCCCTAACTCTCTTCTCGTTTCACCTGTTCAAAATTTGCGGTACCATCATTTAGTTTTTGCCAGATGATGACCTCTCCCGCTGCCAGAGACTTTTGAACATCAATAATCCGCTGATTGGACGACCCACGAAATTGTAACATGAGATTTTTCTTAGTCCGATCAAATCGGCCGTCCACCAAGATGTCAATCATTCCCAGCAACTCCAGCTTATCTGGGGTTTCCAATATCATTTCCTCCCACGTATACCCCGTCCAAGACCAGATATCCTTTTCAGGCAATTCCTTGCGAATCCGTCTCACCAAGGGCAAGAGAATCCCCGTATTGAGAAAAGGCTCTCCACCAAGCAAGGTCAAGCCCTGCACATAGGGCTGTGCCAAGTCCGCCATAATCTGTTCTTCCAACTCCTGGGTATAGGGAATTCCTGCCTTAAAAGACCAAGTCGCCACATTGTAACATCCCTCGCAGTGGAACATGCAGCCTGCTACATAGAGCGAATTGCGCACCCCCTCACCGTCCACAAAGTTAAAAGCCTTGTAGTCAATGATCCGCCCCTGACTGAGTTCCTCTGACTTCCACTCCTGAGGTTGTGGATTATTCATATTTTCCCTCCACTTCTATCCAATAACGCTCCACTCCGTCCACGACATTCTCCAGTTTTCCACCGTTTGCCAGAATAACCGCCCGACTAGCTGGATTATCCACATGGCAGGTCAAGAGGGCACACTTGATATTTTTACTTTTGGCAATGGCCAGGGCTGCTTGCAGCATAGCCTTGGCTAGACCTTTTCCTCGTTGGCTTGGTCGCACCGAGTACCCAATATGACCACCGACTGCTAGCAGATTGTCATTTAATCGCAAGCGTAGACTAAGAAATCCAAGTGGCAGACTGTCCTCATCAAAGGCTACAAACTGAATAGCTGGTACTCCCTGTAAGCCCATTTCCTGAAGCTGATTAGCCTCCAACCAATCCTCGTAGACGGTCTCTCCTGTCGCAAAATTCCAGAGACCGTCCGTCCGACTATCCTGAGCTAAAAATTCCTCTACCATATCTAAAATAGCTTCTTTATCTGCCAAACTTGGTCGTCTTAACTCCATAACACTCCCTTTTCTAAACTGGCAATTCTACTTGTAATTCATCCGTTGAGCTAGCGGATTGATTGATTTGATGACAAATATAACGACTGAGAAGACTCGTTTCAGGTGATACTGGATTTTCCCCTATCTCAATGGTCTCTAAAAACTCATCCACAATAGATTCAAAACCTCGTTTATAAAGCGTTGTATCCCATGAACCAAAGGATTCTTTCTTTGCTGTATTTCCAGTAAAACGTGTCAAATCATCCAAGTTTTCCAGATGTACGGTCTCATGCGGAGTCTGTACTTCCATCACTTCCCGGCGACTTCCCGACTGCAAATTCATACTGACAAGGATACTTTCTTTCTCTGTTTGCAGCTGTACTGAAACCTGACTCAACAGTCCATCTTCTATCAAATGATACTGGAAATGCCCAGCTGTTAACTGACCAGCTGCCAAATAAAGTGCAGTATCTAGGGGATGAATGAACAGATCAAAAAGCTTGAATTGTAGATCTGCTGGCTGATTGACCTCATTTTTTTCAACTAAAATCCGCCGTTTGTCAACCAGCTCTGCCATTTCTTTGACCTTAGGAGCAAAACGACGATTAAAACCAGCCATCAAGAAAGCCCCTCCTCCTTACGCGTAAAGAGATGCCAGCGTATTCCTGGTAACTGGCGCATATAGGGCAGATAGGCTTTCTGCGAGATACCAGACAAACCAATAATTCCTATTTCTTTCATGTTATTATACTTCCTATTCCGTGGAAATGAGGCCCTGCAATGCTCTAAAAAAGAGCTCCACTTGGAAAAGTAAGGACCGAACAACACTTTTTGCCCAGTCCCACTTCCTTATTTTTTCTTATTCGCTTTCTTCAGCAATTCTTGCACGCGCGATTTCTTATCCGACTTGACTGTCGAATGTTTCTCGTGAAACTTTTCCACACGCTGCATACCCTTATAATCTAATTGAAATTTTCCCATGATTCCTCTTTCTAATTTCCTGGTGTCTTAATCGTCGAACCATTCATGTGTTTGACACGCGCTGAAATTTCCTTGTGGCGGCCATTGACCATTGGACGAGCCTGTGGATTTCCTAGATAGCCACAAGTCCGTTTGACCACATCTACTGTTTTAGGGTCTGTATTGCTACAGTTTGGACACATGAAGCCACGTTCGGTTGGTGTAAAATCTCCCTCGAAACCACATTTGTAGCAGCGATCAATTGGTGTATTGGTTCCCAAATAGCCCACACGATCATAAGCATAGTCCCAAACAGCTTCTAAGGCCTTTGGATTTTGTTGGAGAACAGGGTACTCACAGTAGTGAATAAAGCCACCTGAGGCACCGGCCTCTGGATAAACCTTTTCAAAGTCTAATTTTTCAAATGGGGTTGGATTTTTACGGACATCATAGTGGAAAGAATTAGTATAGTATTCCTTGTCTGTAATATCTGTCACTTGACCAAATTTCTCCGCATCCAAACGACAGAAGCGGTCTGTCAAACTCTCAGAGGGGGTAGAATAAACTGAGAAATGATAGTCATATTCATCCGACCATGCTGCACAGCGTTCTTTCATCTGACGCACAATGTCAATGGTGAAATCCTTGGCAACTTCATTTTTCTCCCAGTCACCACCATAGAAGACAGTCGCCACCTCATACAAGCCAATATAGCCCAGAGAAACCGTCGCACGACGGTTCTTGAAGAGCTCATCTACGTTATCATATTTACCAAGACGGTTGCCGAAGGCCCCGTACTGATAGAGAATTGGAGCATTGGCTGGTGTAGCTTCCTTAACTCGCTCCACACGGTAGACAAGGGCATCTTTGGCGATGGCCATGCGTTCATTGAAAATATCCCAGAACTTGTCCATGTCGCCTTTTGATTCTAAGGCAATACGAGGAAGATTGACAGTCACCACACCCAAGTTCATCCGTCCAGAATTGACTTCCACACCATTTTCATCCTTCCAACCTTGTAAGAAGGAACGGCAACCCATGGGAGCCTTAAATGAACCTGTCAAGTCAATAATCTTATCATAGGACAACATATCTGGGTACATACGTTTGGTCGCACACTCTAGCGCTAACTGCTTGATGTCATAGTTTGGTGAGTCTGGCTCTAAGTTGAGGCCACGTTTGACAGTGAAAATCAATTTAGGGAAGATGGCCGTACGGTGTTCACTACCTAAGCCCTTGATACGGATTTCCAAAATGGCTTTTTGAATTTCACGTTCAAACCACGATGTTCCCAAACCAAAACCAAGCGAGGTAAAAGGCGTTTGTCCATTTGAAGTAAAGAGCGTGTTAATCTCATACTCCAGAGACTGCATGGCATCATAAATATCCTTGCGTGTCTTAGCACGCGCATATTCCTCCTGACGACCCTCTGTTACCCACTCTTCTGCATCCTTGAGGTGCTTTTGATAATTCAATTCGGCATAAGGGGCTAGAAATTCATCAATGCGGTCAGCTGTACAACCACCGTACTGACTGGAAGCCACATTTGCGATAATTTGTGAAATCTGCGCTGTTGCCGTCTGAATAGACTTAGGACTCTCGACCTCGGCATTCCCAATCTTGAAACCATTTCCCAACATACCCTTGAAGTCGATCAAGCAACAGTTGGTCATAGGTGTATAAGGACTGTAGTCCAAGTCGTGATAGTGAATATCCCCTTTTTGGTGGGCATTGGCAACGTGAGCTGGCAGCATTTTCAAACCAATTGACTTGCCAACAATCCCTGCCGTCAAATCACGCTGGGTATTGAAAACATCGGAATCCTTGTTGGCATTCTCATTGACCACTGTTTGGTCCTTGTTGAGGAGCTTATCAATAGTAAAGTTGATGTCCGTCGCCTTCGCACGCTCAAAATCACGCTGCGTACGGTAGTTGATGTACTCTTTAGCAATCGCATACTCATTGGCCTGCAGGAGTTCATGTTCCACAATATTTTGGATTTCATAAATCTTGATATTTTTAGGGAAACGCTCCGCAATTTCAGCAATAACGCGTTCACAAATCCCTTTTAATTTCGCCTCCATGAGTGGCGACATAGGTACAACCTTGGCAGTCGCCTTCAAAAGAGCTTCATAAATCTTATCTTCGTCAAAGGCCACATGCCGGCCATCCCGCTTGATAACAATCGAAGGCAAATCTTTTACAGCAACTACTACATTTTCCATGTCACTCACTCCTTTTTCTAACTCTATTTAGTCTACCACTTTTTCAAAAAAAATCAATATCTTGTATGAGAATTTTATTTTTTTATTTATAAACACAATATGTAGTGATAAGATTTGTAAAAGAAAAGACTGTTTTCACAGTCTTTTTCACTTATTTCTTTTTATATAAAACCAGCTTAGATGTGCCAACATCCTCTTCTGCATAGTTATTTTTCAAGCTAGATTTCAATTTTGCTGGCAAGGTTAACTCTTTATTGACCACAATATATTGTGCTTTACTATTGTTCAAATCATAGACAAGAGCACTCTTATTTTCTTCCGTTGTCAAGTAGGGTTGTGCTGCAATGAAACGAGTCGCTGAAAGGTATCCTGAATGAACATAAATCTCTGCACTATTGTCCCAAGTGTAGATCAGAGCTTCCTTATCCGCATGAGATTTGATATAGCTAGCAACCTCTGTCCGCTCTTTGGCCACCTGTCCATCCAACACAAAGGTAAAAATGGGTTGCATAGGAATAAAGAGACAGACCAGTAGTGGAAGGAAAAATTGTGAACGAAGATAGCTGTAAAAAACAGGTTCTTCCTCTTCTTCTGTCAATAATTCTTCCAAATCAAGACTGTCTTGCTTGTCTTCCTTAGCCACTAAAGCCATGATAAACCCGTATGGCAACAAGAGAACCAGTTGACTCAGGTCCACATTTGGATTTCCTAAGATGAAAACCAATTGAGCCAAGAACGTCAAGATAAGAATACTGTTCAGCGCCAAATGTTTACCAGAGGCCATTGAAGCCAAAGCCAAGACAAAATTCTTCAAGAAACCGGTACACAACAGTACGAGCAGAAGACTCCCTGCAACCCACAAGAGATTTTCAGACATAAAGTCCAACTGCAAGTTATAGAAGAAGGTTTGCGAAACAGCACTTCCTAAAATCTGCTTGATAAAAGTGTAATATCCCACAGAATAAATAATGAGTAAAAATCCAAAAAGGCTAGCTAAAAACTGGTACAAACCACGTGCCTTACGGTGCTGACGAATATTATAGAACAGCAAGACCAGCCCCGCCACCAACCAAAGAATAACACTCTTTGGATAAATCATAAAAACAAGCGCTGCATCAATTCCATAAAAAATGAAAAACTCATCCCTTACAGCATTTTCAAAGTAGCGAACCAAGAACCAAAGACTAGTCAATACAAAAGGTAGGGCAAAAATGCTAGCATAAAGACCGCCAAATCCTAAAGCAAGGATAAATAGATAGAACCAAAGACTTAACTGGTCTGCCGTTTCCCGACTATGGCTAAAATAAGCCACTAATTTATAGAAATACATCCCCGCAAGCAATAAGGCAACAAACTGAAGCCCAACTAATACCAACGGATTACCTAAAAATGTACCTAGCCAGCTCAAGAGATGATAGAGGACACCATTACTGCTAAAAAAGTCGGCATAAGGACTCTGCCCAGCTTTCATAGCCATGCCTGCATACAAGGTCTGCGTCTGTAAATTAGTCGCTAACCCCGTAAACAAAGGATTACCTACGCTTAAAAAACTAATGAGGAGGCTCCAGATAAAGGCTGGTAAGATCCTACTTGGAAGAAGATTTTCCTTAAATGTATGGTTAAATGAATCAGCTTCTGCCTTTTCACGACGGCGTCTGCCTCTTTTTTGCGAACGACGAGACAGGTTTTCTGCCCCTACTGTATCGATTTCTGTCATCTTACTCTCCTTGGCATAATCATCTTATTATACCAAAAAGTCAACTGTCTGTCATTTTCTCTTTAAGGTCTCTTGAAACCGTGCATAACGTTCCAATTCCCGAAAAGTATGCCATTTCTTTTTACTAAATTCTTCTTGAATTTGCTTTTCTTTATCCGTCATACTTATTTATTCGAAAAAGAGAGACAAAAAAGAGCGCTGGGCGCCCTTTAGAAATTATTCTTCTTCGTCCAAGAAGCTGTTGAAAACTTCTTCAATCATATCCCACTCAGCTGTCGCATCTTCTGGGATTGGTTGCAAGTCGCCTTCTGTACCATTTTCATTTTCAATAAATGAGTAGGCTTGGATTTCAACTTCACCATTTTCATCTTCTTCTGCACTTGCAGGAATCAAGAGAACGTAATTTTTACCGAATTCTTCTTGACCGTCAATTGTCAAAAGAATTTCAAACAAGGTTTCATTACCTTGATCATCTACCAAGGTAATCAACTCACGTTCGTCGTGATTGTGGTCATGTTCATGATTGTGTGCCATTGTGGCCTCCTTAAAATGTTCTATCTAAATAATTTTGCAAAATCAGCTGGGCAGCTAATTTATCAATAACTTTTTTACGTTTTCCGCGACTGATGTCCGCCTGTTCAATCAACATCCGCTCTGCAGCAACTGTTGTCAAGCGCTCATCTTGATAGTCAACTGGTAGACCAAAGAGCTCCACCAACTTATCACCATAAGCCTGACTTGCTTCAACCCGCGGACCACTGGTGTTGTTCATATTCTTAGGCAATCCTACTACAAACTTATCCACCTTATAGTCTTTGACAAGCTCTATCAAGCGATCAAATCCAAACTCTCCTTGGTCTTCGTTGATAGGGATGATTTCCAAACCTTGTGCTGTAAAACCAAGTGGGTCTGAAATGGCTACCCCAACCGTCTTAGAACCAACGTCTAATCCCATGATTCTCATTATAGATCAATCCCGTTTTCTTTAAGATAAAAACGAACTAACTCCTCTACAATCTCATCACGTTCATACTTGCGAATTTGGTTGCGGGCATCGTTGTAACGAGGGATATAAGCTGGATCTCCACTCAATACATAACCAACAATTTGATTTATAGGGTTATAGCCTTTTTCATCTAAAGACCGGTAAACATTGGTCAATGTTTGGCTAATCTCTTGCTTGTTACCGTCATCTAAACGGAAGCGAACTGTTTCTTCAGTGAATCCCATACTTACACCTTCCTTCAATCTATTTTACAGTCTATTATAGCATATTTTATCAGCGCTTTCAATGAAAGGGCATGATTTCTAAAGGAAAACAGCCTGATTTTCTCAGACTGCTCACTTCCTTACAAAGCTGCTCGCATACGTGCCTGAGCATTTTCAACATTGCGCACAGAACGTGGCAAAAATGCTCGAATATCATCTTCTTTATAACCAACTTGCAGACGTTTTTCGTCAATCAAGATCGGACTTTTCAAAATACGTGGATTTTCAGTGATGAGGTCAATCACTTCATTAACACTCAATTCCTCGATATCACAGTTAAGGCTTTTTGCATAGCGGTTTTTTGAAGAAACGATGCTGGCAATTCCGTTTTCTGTTTTGGCTAAGATTCGTAAAATTTCTTCTTTTGTAATCGATTCTTTACCAAGATTATGCTCATTATAAGACAATTGGTGAGCATTCAACCAATTTTTAGCTTTTTTACAACTCGTGCAACTAGATACAGTATAAATTTTAATCAATGTAGTATCTCCTTTGCTACATATACTAAACACATTATAAACCATTATATCACAAATGAACTCGGTCTGGAGACCTATTTATAACTTTTTTAGTATTTTGTCAAGCAAAAACCAGAGATTGGATAAAAATCTCTGGTTAACTGATTAATCTTCTAATTCAATGCCACCATCAAGGTCTAGTACCAAATCTTGTTCCGCAACAACTTCTTCTGCTACTTCAACACTAGGCGATGCATCTTCTTCAATCAAACCATAGTGAATACGGATTTTACGATCAATTTCATCAAAGATAGCTGGATTATCTGCCAAGAATTTCTTAGCATTTTCAGAACCTTGACCAATCTTCTCACCATTGTAAGAATACCAGGCACCAGCCTTATTGATAATACCAAGATTACTTCCGATCTCAATCAATTCACCCGTACGTGAGATTCCTTCACCATACATGATTTCCACAACGGCTTCCTTAAATGGAGGCGCCACCTTGTTCTTCACGATTTTGACTTTGGTTTCCTTACCAACATTGGTATCCCTTTGATCACCAGTACCCTTGATTTGCGTATTTCCACGAACATCAATACGAACAGAGGCGTAGAATTTCAAAGCACGTCCACCAGGCGTTGTTTCTGGGTTACCAAACATCACCCCAACTTTTTCACGCAACTGGTTGATGAAGATGGCGATGGTTTTTGTTTTATTGATAGAAGCACCAAGTTTACGCATGGCTTGACTCATCATACGCGCTTGCAAACCAACATGGCTGTCACCAATATCACCATCAATTTCTGCGCGCGGTACAAGGGCAGCAACCGAGTCAATAACGACCAAGTCTACGGCACCTGAGTCAATCAATTTTCCAGCGATTTCAAGACCTTGTTCACCTGAGTCTGGTTGAGACAAGAGCAATTCATCAATGTTGACACCGAGAGCAGCAGCGTAAGCAGGATCAAGAGCATGTTCCGCATCAATGAAGGCAGCAATTCCACCTTCTTTTTGACATTGCGCCACAGCATGGAGAGCAACCGTCGTCTTACCTGAACTTTCTGGTCCATAAATCTCAACGATCCGTCCTTTAGGATAACCACCAGCACCAAGGGCAATATCGATAGACAAGCTACCTGAACTCATGACTTGTACTTTTTGCTCAGCACGTTCGCCAAGACGCATGATAGACCCTTTACCGAAATCCTTTTCGATTGATTTTAAGGCGTCATCCAAAGCCTTCTTACGCTCATCGCCAAATTTTTTTGTAATATCTTCTAATTTTTTGCCAGGTTTTTTAGCCAAAATTTTTGTCTCCTATTTCTATTCAATTTAATTATTATAGCATTTTTTTACACTTTTAGAAACTCTTACGTACATAGTCCAAAGCATGGAGACAAGCTACCTGTCTCAGATGATTAAGCGAGTAACCACCTATGTCTACCGTCTCAACCTTACTAGCTTTTTCACTAGAGATAGCCATGTACAGACGAACTCGTTGTAGATTTTCTTGGGCCGAGGGCAGTACTTCTCCCAAAAGCGCTAACCCAATACTAGCTCCTGTTTGCTGTCGAATCAAATCCGCATGAGACTGAGCTGCATCTGAACCCCTAAACTCTTCAGAAAGTACGCGCCCACCTTCCAGACTCCCTGCAGTTGCAAGTTGATACTGGAGTAAACCTGCTGTCAAGTTTTCTGCAACTGCGATGGTCTGATTTTTCACCTGTAAAAAGTCTGAAACTACTTGTGCTAAGCTATTTTCCTCACCATATCCGTAAAGAAACTCTGTCAACTTACCATAACTGAGAATTTCTACTTCGTAAATATCCAATTTACTATCTGCCTCTGCTTGACTGGCTGCCTTTGTAGAAATACGTAGAGTCACTTCCCCTATTTTGGCATAGGGTGCAAGCGTTGGATCCGTCTGATTCTTAATCATTTCCGCCAAAACCGTTACCAGCTGACTTTCTCCAATCCCAAAGAAACGAAGGACCCGTGAATAAAGTTGATGTCCATTTTTTACTAAGAGAGGCTGTAAACTTTGTGTAAACATGGGTTTCAGTTCACTCGGAGGGCCTGGTAAAACTACATAACGCACACCATTCTGCTCAATCAAACCACCAACCGCAAGACCGATCGGATTTTGCAAAGGAATACTCCCCTCCACCAGCTGAGCCTGTCTGTCATTATTAGAGGTACGAACGCGACCAAGATGACTGACAAAAAACTGATTAAGCTTTTCCATAGCTTGGTCGTCGAAAACCAAATCCTTTTTCAAATACTTAGCCAAGGTCTGCTTGGTCAAATCGTCATCTGTTGGCCCCAAACCACCGCAAAGTACGACTAACTCACTCCGCTTACTAGCAATATCAATCACCGATAACAGTCGCTCTTCATTGTCCCCGACAGCCGTTTGGAAGTAGACATCAATACCCAATTCTGCAAATTTTTCGGACAAAAATTGGGCGTTTGTATTGACAATCTGACCTGTCAGAATCTCCGTCCCAACCGCAATAATCTCTGCTTTCATCTCAACCTCCTCAAATAAACTATTCGTAATCGTGACTACATTTTAACAAAAAAAATAGCAAAAATGCTATTTTTGATCATCAAAATTTATTTCCAATCACATCCATCTTCATGATCATTAATCAACCCAGCTGCCTGCATAAAGGAATAGATACAGACGGGGCCGACAAATTTGAAGCCTCGTTTTTTCAGGTCTTTTGAGATTTGTTGGGAGAGGGCTGTTTGTGCTGGTACATGGTGGTAGTCAGCTACCGCATTCATCTGCGGTTTGCCATTGACATAGGACCAGATAAAATGGTCAAAGGTGCCAAACTCTGCCTCTACTTTCAAAAATGCCTGCGCATTGGCTCGAGTAGCATAGAGTTTAGCTCGGTGGCGGATAATTGCTGGATTGTCTAACAAAGCATCCAACTTCTGGTCCGTCATCTGAGCGATTTTTTTAATATCATAATGGTGGAATGCTTGACGAAAAGCGGCACGTTTATTGAGTACCGTTTCCCAAGATAAGCCCGCTTGATAGGTTTCCAGACAAAGAAGTTCGAACAAGGCTTGCTCATCGTGAAGGGGTTGTCCCCACTCTTCATCATGATAGGAAACATAGAGAGGATTTTCAGCTTTTACCCAAGAACATCTCGTCATATCTACCCCTTCATCAGCATCTTCAAGCTTGAACTAATGTATTTATCAGCTGTCTCATTGGTTCCCTCAAAGAAGGTACGGATTTTCTTGAGTTCCGCTGCTTTGTAGCCAAGGGCTAGAAGGGCTTCCATAGCGTCGTCCAATTCTTGATTGCCAACTGCAGTCGCCTTCGTCGCTTTGCCATTTTCCACAGACGCTTCGACAAACTTGCCTGCTAAATCTAGAATCATCTGCTGGGCTGTCTTCTTCCCAATTTTCGGGAATTTCGTGAGATATTTGATATCACTGTTGTCAATGGCAGCCACCAGCCCCGCATTGTCATCCACTGCTACAATCGCCAAAGCCGTTGTCGGACCAATCCCCGAAACAGAAATGAGCTTGAGAAAGATATCTTTTTCCTCTTCTGTGTGAAAACCAAAAAGCAGGTGAGCATCCTCGCGAATAACCTGATGCAAGTAAATCTGAACCTCTTGCTGAACTTGGTCTGAAAATGAATAAGGATTGGCTACATTGATAATATAACCTAGTCCCCCCGCCTCCACAACAATATGCTTGGCTGTAATCTTGCTAAGAATCCCCTTGATATAATCGTACATAAACTCTCCTTAATCTTGAATATGGCGCAGATGTGCCGCCTTGAGAATGAGCCACAGTCCCAGACTAGATAGTAGGACTAGGGTAATTTGCACACCGATTTTTCCGGTAAAATGGCTGAGCGAAACCATACTTCCTGCTATAATGCTGGCAATAGGCTGAGTAATAGATAAAAATCCAGAATAGGACCCAATCTTGTCTTGGTTCATCATGTCTGCCCGAAGCACTTGACTGGCTGGGACGTTAATCATTTCCCCAAGAGTAAAGCCAACCATAGCAAAGAGCAGGGGCCAGAAACTATTGAGGGAAATATTGAGAAACATGCCAGCTGCACACATAATCGTTCCAATGGTCAACTGACGAAGCAAGGGCCATTTTTTTGTCCAACGATTGACGGTCGTCATGAAAAATACAATCAGAAAGGTATTTGTAAAGACGGCCACACTGAGCATTTTCGCTCCTGTGATAATTTGACCAAAGAGAATGATTTCTTGGAAATGTAACTTAAGGTTCACCGAGAAAAAGTTATCCACTTGAAGCCAGACAACGCTGGTCCCAATACTTCCCAAAGTATAGATGACGAAAGGCTTGTCTACCAGCACCTGGCGGTAATTTTTGAAAGTAGACAAAATACCATGTCCGTGCTCAAACTCCATATCCGCTGGCCGAGTCTCATCAAAGTAAAAATGAGCCACCAAAAGACAAGCAACTGAAATCGTCAAGAGTACCAGCAATAGTTGGAAGAAATAGCGGTCATAAAAGAGACCTGCTATCCCTGCTCCCAGCATAACCGCAATGTTGATAAGCCAGTAACCAATCGTATAGACGAAGCGCCGATTGTGCTCGTCGGTCAGATCAATGGTCATAGCCTCATAAGCGGGAGAATAAAATTGGTGGGCAATCTCAATCAAAAGAATACCAGCAAAGGTCAACTGCGGAATGACATGGTGAGGGAGGTTGGCAAAAACGGTCACCGCCCATCCCACTACAGCTAAGAGCGAACCAAGGTCAACGACCTTTTTGCGTCCCCATGCATCTGATAAGTGTCCTCCGTAAAGAGTGGCAAAGAAACCTGATAGCTGTGTGACAACAATGAGAGCGCCCGTTATCAAATTCCCAAAATAGCTGACATAATACATAGCCATAAAAGGGAAAATTGCTGAACTAACTGTAATGGAAATAAATCGCAGCAACTCCCGCATTTGTAACTGCTTTGGCAGGGCAAAAAACTCTTTCATAGGACTCCTTCTATCTACTTAGTACTTACCTAACTCTCGCAAACTGGTGTGATTTTCTTGGATACGACGGAACATTTTCTCCATATCTCCTGTTGTAAAATGTACCAAAACAGGGCGTCCATGTGGGCAATTATATGGATTTTTACACTGGGACAATTGAACCAGCAAATCACGCGCAGAGTAATCATCCAAGGTATGATTGGCCTTGATAGATCGCTTACAAGACATCATAATTGCCAGCTCAGCACGGTATTTCTTGACCGACACCTCATTGGTCAAGAGCAACATATCACACATCTCATAAACACCAGACTCAATCTCTTCTTCCTTCATCCAAATTGGGTGTTCACGAAGGATAAAGGTATTATTTCCATAGGCTTGTAGGTGAATGCCAACTTCCTCGAGCATGGACATTTTTTCCTGAAGCGAAATAGCATCTGACGGTGAAAATTCAAACAAATAGGGCACTAATAACTGCTGTAAAGAGCTGTCAACTTCACCGATTTTTTCACGGTAATATTCATACTTAACCCGTTCTTGGGCAGCATGTTGGTCGATGATATAGAGTCCACCCTTTCCTTGGGCAAACAGATAGGTCCCGTGCATTTGACCAAAGTAATCCAACTCTGGGAAGGTCGAGTTTTCCTCATTTTCTAAGCTATCCAGCATTTTTTGCAACTTGGATTTGTTTTTGAAATCCAAGCCTTCATGGTCGCTGTCATCCATAACTTCCGAACGTTGGGCCTGTTTGACAGAGCTTGGCTTATCAACCTTTGTGTCCATTGAGTTGACAGGGTTGTAAACTGTATCAGCAACCGCAAAATCTGCACGACTATCCTCTACAATAGGCGTTTTGACAAAGAAATCCTGCTTTTGAGAATCATAGTAAAGATTGGTTTGCTGTAAAGGGAGACTGGTTTGGATAGGTTTTTCTGCACGACGTGTGCTAGCCTTGGCTAAATTTTCCAAAGCATCTGGTATCAACTCCTGCTCCTTCAAAGCCGTAGCAATGGCTTCATGAATAACCTGCATGAGTTCTTTTTCTTTTGAAATCCGTACTTCCTGTTTAGTCGGATGCACATTGACGTCGGCAAGATAGGGGTCTATCTGGATATCAATAATCGCTAGTGGAAAACGCCCCACCATGAGCTTGGAACCATAGCCATCCAAAATGGCACGATTGAGCAAAAAATTCTTAATATAGCGACCATTGATAAAAATGCTGATATAGTTGCGGTTGGCGCGAGTCAGTTCTGGCAGCGATACATAGCCCGATACCTGAAAGTCTAAGTCTTCTCCACTGATTTCTACCATCTTCTTGGCAGAAGCAATCCCATAGACACCTGCAATAGCTTGTCGCAAATCACCTGTTCCCGCCGTCTTCAAGAGTTCCCGACCATCATTGATGAGGGTAAAGGAAATCTCTGGGTGAGCCAAACCAAGACGATTGACCACATCCACAATATGCGCCAACTCAGCCTGCTGACTCTTGATATACTTCAGTCGGGCTGGGGTATTATAAAACAAATCCTCCACCCGAATCTGGGTTCCTACTGCACGACTAATGGGCGCCTGATGATCAATCGTTCCGCCTGACGACTCCAACTTCATACCATGGGTATGCTGGGCTGTTGCTGTCTCAATGCTCAAGCGGCTAACAGAGGCAATCGACGGCAAGGCCTCACCACGGAAACCCAAGGTCCGAATACGGAACAGATCTGCCTGACTTTTAATCTTACTAGTAGCATGACGGCGTAAGGCTACGGCTACTTCATCTGGGGCAATCCCTTCGCCATTGTCGGTGATTTCAACCAGCTTCAAACCAGCTTCTTCGATGGTCACTGTAATCTGACTGGAACCCGCATCAATGGCATTTTCCATTAACTCCTTAACAACGCTGGCTGGTCGTTCAATGACCTCACCGGCTGCAATCTGGTTGGCTAAAATTTCTGGTAATTCAATAATTTTTGACATCATTTTTCTCGTTTCTAATTAGGACTATTATATCAAAAAGAAGGAAGTCTGGGCAAAAGTGAAGTGCCCTCCAAAAAAAGTTAGACATTATATTTTAAACGAGGGATTGAGTTCTGTATTGCACAGGACTCAGTCCTTTTAATGTTCGTTTGATGCGTTTGTTATTGTAGTAATCAATATACTCTGAAATAGCAGATTTTAGATCTTCTAGGGAGTAAAATCCTTCTCAAATCCATAAAACATTTCTGTCTTCAGTGTACCAAAGAATGATTCCATCATCCCGTTATCTAAACTATTTCCCTTGCGAGACATGGATGGTTTCATGCCGCGGTCCTCAAGAAAACGATGATAATAAGTGTGCTAATACTGCCAGCCTTGATCACTGTGCAAAATAGTATCTTGATAAGTTTCTTCAGGAAAGGCTGCGTTAAGCATGGCCTGTAATTGTTGTAAGTTTGGTGATGTTGATAGGTTGTAAGCAATGATTTCACTGTTATAGCCATCAAGAACTGGTGACAAATAGAGCTTCTAGTCACTAGTAGGAATTGAAAATTCTGTTACGTCTGTATAACACTTTTCAAGTGGTTTTGATGCCTTAAAGTCACGATTAATTAGATTATCAGCTTTCTTACCAACTTCTCCCTTGTAGGAGTTGTATTGACGATTGGCACGGATTCTAGCTTTCAAACCCAGCTCTGACATCAGCCGTTGAACCTTTTTATGGTTGATATGATAACCACGATTTCTGAGCTCAAGATAAATTCTACGGTAACCATATCTTCCTTTGTGCTCAGTATAGATGTTTTGAATTGTTTCTTTCAACTCGCTGCCCTTATCCTTTTTAGCAGATCGGTTAAGGTGGTAATAGTAAGTTGAACGAGATAATTTCAAAATATTAAGTAGTATCGTTAGGCTAAATTCTTTGATTAATCCTTGGATGATTTTAGTTGCTCTTTGAGCTTTTCTTCGTCCTTCAAGCGGTATTCTCTCAACTTTTTTAGCACAGCGTTCTCCGCTCTAAGGTATTCATTTTCATATCGAAGACGCTCCAATTCCGTCAGCTCGTCTAAAGTTTTCTTCCGTTTACGTCCCATTTTAGCAGGTCTCCCTCGTTGTTTCTCAACAATAGTATACCCGTTTTTCCTGTATTGTGCTATCCAATTGGCAAGTATCCCCCAATGCGGCAAGGAATAATCAAGTGAAACCGCTAATTGAGACCGACCTTTAATGAGCACTTCATCAATCATTTGCTTCTTTAGTTCGGGAGAATAGTAGCTATTTTTCCCCTTGCGAACAATTTCTAGTCCGTACCGGTCAATCAGACGTATCATGTATTTAAGAAGGGACTCATGAACGCCAAACTTTTGAGTGAGCTGCGACCAAGTCCAGCCTAATTTTCTGAGTTGATAGATTTCAATTTTATCATTATAACTTAATTTCATATAAAAACACCCCTAAAGTTAGATTTAGTGTCTAACTTTAGGGGTGCAGTTCAAAGGTCCAGACTCTTTGATATTAATCGATTTAAAAATTTAGCGCAGTAAGTATCTGCAAAATGAATTTCTATGAAATCACGATTTTGGTCACACTCTCCACTTTTTCCAGAGAAAATAGAGATTAACACTACAAGCAACGACAATGAGGAAAGGAATGAGGGCGCTTGACCAATCAAATCCTTGGCTGATATTGTAGGCGAGATAGAGGAGGTTAAATAGCAGAAAAAAGCCATAAAAAACTGCTCTGAGAACTTTCACTCTTGACCTCCGTCACGCTTTTCTAACTCGACTTCCAAACTATCCAGCGCAGCTTTTTGCCCTAAAGCTTCGTAAACTTTCGGAAAACGCTTGAAGCAAATCCAGGCAACAAAGACACCAATGCCGGGTGTAATAAAGTGTGGCCAGCTGGCTTTCTGCCAAAGGAACCACATCACTGCAAGAGTAGACACTCCCAACAAGACCCAAATAACAGTGTATAAAACTCGAAATACTTGATCAATTTTTTCCATAAAATCCTCCATTTGCCTCATTATAGCAAATTTCCCCTACTTTTCCAAGGATTGATTGATACGGGAAATGCTGCGCTTCATTTGGAAATAATTGACTGCATAGATGATAGCGTAAACCAGACTAAATTCCATAAAAAACCATAAAATATTGAGCCAATAAATTGGGAACCAACCACCGAAAACAGCGCAAACCAGCATACCCAAGGAAGTCACTAAAAAATGCACTACATTCATCTTGAGCAAGCTCCAATCCTGGTCAAAAATGATAGAGGATAGCTGAAACAGGAGCCCAATCGCCGCCCAGAGACAGACCGCAATCAACATGGTCATAGCTGGACTGAAATGTGCTACATAATAAGCTCCAAGTGTAGAATAAGGATTGACTGGTATATAGTCACCACCTGCGTAGGCGAAAGAGTTAATCAGTGAAAAGATTGTACCAATGCTAGCACCAGCCGAAGCGGCTAAAATGTATTTTTTCATAGTCCAAGTGTCTCCTTTATTTGTTTGAGGTAACGCCGTGATGAGTAGGTCACAGCACCATTCTTCAGAACGATTTTAACCAAGCCATTACCTGTTAGACTGAGGTGGTCCAGATAGGCTAGGTGGATGATTTCTGACTGGGATATTTGCAGAAAGTCCCGTGGTAGAATCTCCATAGTCTGATAAAGTCTAAGATGAGAAGTGAACTCCTCGCTTTCTGTTCTAACGTAAAGAACCTTATCTGCAATGTAGAGTTGATAAATATCTGCAATTGCCAATAAGTGAATCTCCTCTCCGCGGCGAACGGTTAACTGGCTACTAACTCCTAGTTGCTTAATGTAATCAACTAGTTTGCTAACATCCTCATCCAACTTTCTCGCCTCTATCTTTACTCGGTCTTCCGTAAAATTCTCATCAATCTGTAAGTCAACTTTCATCTTCTCATCTCCTTTCTGACACTATTAAACACTTTTCACAAAACGATTGCAAGAGATTTTCGCTATGTGGTTTATTTGGCTCTCTAAATGGCAAAAACCCCGCCTAAGCGGGGTTGGTTTACACTTCTTTCTTCAATTCTGCCAAGGCATTCATGGCTTCCAGCGGGGTCATGTTAAAGACATCTAGCTGGCGTAGTTTGTCCAAAATAGGGTGGTCTGGACTAGCAAATAAATCCAGTTGTTGAGCTGAGATCGGCTCTTTCTGAGCGGGTACATGCTCAGCTTGATTTTCCAAGGTTGCAAGAATAGTATCTGCACGACGCAAGAGGTCTTCTGGCATACCGGCAATCTTGGCAACATGAATCCCATAAGATTTATCAGCCGGACCAGGAGCAATCTTATGAAGGAAGGTCACCTGCCCGTCCTGCTCCAAGGTTGAGACGTGAACATTTTCTAGTTGAGACAGACTATCACTCAGCGCTGTCAGCTCATGGTAGTGAGTCGCAAAAAGGGTCTTGGCACCAATCTTATCATGAATATACTCAATAATAGACTGGGCAAGCGCCATCCCATCATAGGTAGCCGTTCCGCGACCGAGTTCATCAAAGAGGATGAGTGAGTGCTCTGTCGCTAGACGAATAGCCTTATTGGCTTCCATCATTTCCACCATGAAGGTTGACTGACCACTGACCAAATCATCCGCCGCCCCGATACGGGTAAAAATAGCATCAAAGATTGGCAGGATCACTTCCTGAGCAGGCGCATAGGCACCAATCTGCGCCAACACCACAATGACTGCTAACTGGCGCATGTAGGTAGACTTACCAGACATATTTGGACCCGTGATTAGCTGTATGTGGGTATTCTGGTCCAGTATAATGGAGTTTGGAATATAGGATTGAGCTCCCATAACCTTTTCCACCACCGCATGCCTTCCCTCACGAATAAGGATTTCTCGCTCCGCTGTAAAAATCGGGCGAATCAAGTGCTGACGCTCTGCTACAACGGCAAAGGCTTGCAGTACGTCAACTGTCGCAATGGTTTGTGCCAAGGCTTGCAAGCGACCGATATACTTCTCGACTTCTTGACGAATCCGCATGAAAATATCGTACTCTAGGCTGGCTGATTTCTCACGCGCCTCCAACATTTGCCCTTCGACCTTTGCCAATTCTTCCGTCCCATAGCGCTCTGAATTTTTCAAAGTCGCTTTACGGAAGAAATGCTCGGGCACACTAGACAGATTTGAATTTGTCACGTGGAAATAATAACCATCTTTTTTATTGTAGTCAATTTTCAGATTATGAATACCTGAAGCTGCTCGCTCCTTAGCTTCAATCTCGGCAATCCAGCCCGTCCCCTCACGCAGCACCAGACGATACTGGTCCAAGGTCTCGTCAAAACCAGTGCGAATGATGTTCCCTTCTGTGATAACCATAGGAGCTTCTGGGTCAATGGCAGAGCTGATCAGGGCATGCAGCTCAGGAATGTGATCCAAACCTGCTACCAAACCTGTCAAAGCCTCATCATCAATCTGCTCTAAAATTCCACGGATAGCAGGGACATTTCCCAGAGTTTGAGCCAACTGCAAGAGGTCTTTGGGTGTCGTCTTACCAAAAGAAACTCGACTAGCCAAGCGCTCAATATCGTAAACTCCCTTGAGACTGTCCGTCAAATCACTCCGCTCAAAGAAGTGATCCAAAAAAACTTGAACCACAGCTTGACGCGCTAAAATTTTCTCCTGATCAATCAAAGGTCTGTCAATCCAAGCCCGTAAAAGGCGCAAGCCCATGGCGGTTTTTGTTTCGTCCAAGAACCAATAGAGACTGCCGTGTTTTTTCCCTGTACGGGCATTCTCCAATAGGTCTAAGCTGGATTTGGTAGCATAGTCCATTTGCAGGAAATCTTTGATTTCATAGCGGGCTACCTTCTGTAAGTGTACCAAGTCCCGCAACTGTGTCCGATGTACATAGCTAAGCAGCTTTCCAGCGACAGCTTTTTCCAAGGCAATCAAGGATTTATCCAAGAGTTGAACATCGTCTAAAGCTTCCAACTCTAGGGATAAAAGGAGGTTCATCTGGCGAGAAAGCACAGCTTCTTCACTTTCTGAAAGTGCATAGCCCACTACCACTTCACGGGCACGAAGATTGCGAATTTCACTACAAACACTAGCAAAATCCGTCAGGCTAGTCACATAAAACTGCCCTGTCGCCACATCCATGTAAGATAAGGCATAGTTAGCTCCCTGCTTGTCAATGGCCACCAAGAAATTACTTTCGGCATCTGGCTTCAGTGAGTCCACCACAGTCCCTGGTGTAACAATCTGCACCACTTCACGCTTAACAACACCAACCGCTGTCTTCGGATCCTCCATTTGTTCAGCAATAGCCACCTTATGTCCAAGTTCGACTAAGGTATCAATATACTGCTGGGCAGCATGGTAGGGCACACCTGCCATAGGAATTGGATTTTCTGCATTTTTATTACGACTTGTTAGGGTTAGTTCGAGAATCTGGGCTGCTTCCACTGCATCATCATAAAACAACTCGTAAAAGTCACCCATTCGGAAAAGCAAAAAAGCATCTGGATGATTAGCTTTAATATCCAGATACTGCTGCATTCCTGGGGAAATTTTTTCTGCTGCCATGTGCCTACTCCGCTAGAAATTGGTTAATCTCATCTTCAACCTGCTTGGCTGCTTCTTCGTCACGACAGATGACCAAAAGCGTATCCGCACCTGCAATGGTGCCTAAAATACTTGACGGTTTTTCCGCATCAATAATGTTAGCCATGAGTGCAGCTTCTCCGAGGTCTGAATGAAGCACCAAAACAAAGCTGGCACGCTCTACCTTATAGGCATATTGGGCCAAGAGCTTACTGAATTTTTCCTGTTCTTCCTTGACCGCAAGAGAATAGTAAGAGCGACCATTTTCATAAATCTTGACCAAGCCAATTTCACGCAAATCGCGGGATAAGGTCGTCTGCGTCACAGACACTCCAGCCTTCTCTAAATTTTCTTGAATATCCACCTGACGGCTAATTTTTTCTTCACGAATCATCTGTTTGATGAGCTCATGACGTTCTGATTTATTCATCATTTACCTCTAAAATGTATAATTATATGCATATTATAACAAATTTACCGTTTTTTACCTAATACCAACTGAAAATTATGTTAAAATAGAATCAAGAATATTGGAGGAATCATTATGAACCACAAACAATTAGTGGCAGAGCGTTTGGCTGCAGTCATCCCTAGCTTGGATGTTGAACAAATCTTTGCCTTACTCGAAAAACCAAAATCATCTGACATGGGCGACATCGCCTTCCCAGCATTTTCTCTTGCCAAAGTTGAGCGCAAGGCACCCCAAGCTATTGCAGCTGAAATTGCTGAAAAAGTTGACACTGAAGGCTTCGAAAAAGTGCTTGCTATGGGCCCATACCTCAACTTCTTCTTGGACAAAGCCGCTATCTCAACTGAAGTCTTGCAGGCTGTCATTTCAGAAAAAGCAGACTATGGTCAGCAAACTGTAGGAACTGGCAAAAATGTTACTTTCGACATGTCTAGTCCAAACATTGCCAAACCATTTTCAGTTGGTCACTTGCGTTCAACCGTTATCGCAGACGCCCTTGCTAACCTCTATACAAAACTTGGCTACCACAGCTACCGTATCAACCACCTCGGAGACTGGGGTAAACAGTTTGGTATGTTGATTGTTGCCTACAAACTTTGGGGAGACAAGGCTGCCGTTGAAGCAAACCCAATTGACGAACTCTTGAAACTCTACGTTCGTATCAATGCAGAAGCGGATGAGAAGCCTGATCTTGACGAACAAGCTCGCCAATGGTTCAAGAAATTGGAAGATGGTGACCAAGAGGCTTGGGATCTTTGGAAATGGTTCCGTGATGAAAGTTTGGTTGAATTCGACCGTATCTATGATAAATTAGGCGTATTCTTCGACCACTACCACGGAGAAGCCTTCTACAACGATAAAATGGATGAAGGTATCCAGATTATGGAAGAAAAAGGACTCCTTAAAGAGTCTAAAGGTGCCATGATCGTTGACCTTGAAAAATACGACTTGCCACCTGCCCTCATCAAAAAATCGGATGGCGCTACGCTCTACATCACACGTGACATCGCAACAGCCATGTACCGTAAGAAAACTTTTGACTTTGTGAAAAATATCTACGTGGTTGGTCAAGAACAATCTCACCACTTCAAACAACTGAAAGCTGTTTTGAAAGAAATGGGATTTGACTGGTCTGACGACATGGTTCACGTTTCATTTGGCTTGGTTACTAAGAACAAGAAAAAATTGTCTACACGTAAAGGCAATATCATTCGTTTGGAACCAACCCTTGACGAAGCTGTTTCACGTGCTTTGACTCAAATTGAAGCCAAAAATCCTGACCTTGAAAACAAGGCAGAAGTAGCTCACCAAGTAGGTGTTGGTGCCGTGAAATTCTACGACTTGAAGACTGACCGCGACAATGGATATGACTTTGACCTTGAAGCAATGGTTTCCTTTGAAGGCGAAACAGGACCTTACGTCCAATACGCATATGCACGTATCCAATCTATCCTTCGCAAGGCAAACTTCTCTGCTGACGAAAAAGCTACCTACTCACTCAACGATGCAGAAAGCTGGGAAATCATCAAACTCTTGCAAAACTTCTCTGCTAGCATTGAACGTGCTGCTGACAAGTACGACCCATCCATCATCGCTAAATTCGCAATCAATTTGGCTCAAGCCTTCAATAAATACTATGCCCACACACGTATCTTGGACGAAAATCCAGAACGCGATAGCCGTCTAGCACTTGCTTACGCAACTGGTATCGTCCTCAAAGAAGCACTTCGCCTCCTCGGTGTTGCTGCTCCTGAAAAAATGTAATATTTTTGAGAGGATATTCATGAGCCTGGGACAAAAGTCTCAGGTTCTCTAATTTTTATAGCTTTAACAGTTTGACGCAGTGGTTGACTGAATATTCTCACCCCTTGCTACACAAGTAATTTCGACCAATCTAGTCAACTGTGCGGAGGTGGGACGACAAAATCGATTTCTACGAAATCACGATTTTTGTCCCACTCTCTTTTCATACAAAAAGCACTGCCTGTCGGCAGAGCGAAAAATATGTATTAAATATCTGTAGCATTTTGTCCCATATCAGGAAGCACTTTTGGTTTACGCAGATGGAAGAAAATCGTCAAACCAAAATAAACTGCGAAGAGAACAACCTGCACGGCAAACGTCCCCATGAGAGTTGCTTGGCTGATTTGACGGATAGATTCTTCAGAAATTTGTTGAAGAACACCACGACCAGCTACAAAACTATAAGTCGCTAGTACCAAGGTCCCAAAAAGGTAACCAATATAAGTATAGGAAGCCAATTCTCCTTTCTTTTGCACCAAAAATACGACAACTGCTACCATGGCTAGCAAAAGAAGTACAACAAATACCTTCATGACCAAACTAGTTTGAAGCTCAACTGACGAACGAGCCATGTTAATCATATCATCTGCATTGGGAATTCCTGCCTGTTCGTACACCTTGCGAACGGCTGCTTCATCAAAATGTGCCGTAAAGGTCGACCAAAGTCGATATACACTTGAAATCCCTGATAAAACTGCAAAAACAATCAAATGTGTCCATTTCTTTTCCATAAAAGACACCTCCTTTTTACAAAATATTGTAAGCATTTCTCTAAAAATTGTCAATACTAAAAAAGCTGGTTTCCCAGCTTTTTAATTTTGTTATGAAAGTTTCCAGATGTCTTCGTTGTACTGAGCAATTGTACGGTCAGATGAGAAGAATCCTGCTTTGGCAATGTTGACGATTACTTTTTCCATCCAGCTATCGCGGTCTTCATAGTCTGCAAGCATTTGCTCTTTGACAGCGATGTAATCTTCTAAGTCAAGCAAGGTCATGAACCAGTCTTTGACAATCAACTCATTATGAAGGCGTTCCAAACGCTCTGCATTTCCAAGGGCTAAGACTTCCTGGCTCACGATAAAATCTACTAATGGCTTAATGGCTTCTTTTTCGTAGAAGTCACGTGAAACATAGCCTTGCTTGTCATACAAGTCGATAACCGTTTGGCTATCTTGGCCGAAGACGTAGATGTTTTCATCTCCAACCAATTCATGGATTTCCACGTTGGCTCCGTCCTCAGTTCCCAATGTCAAAGCACCGTTGAGCATAAATTTCATGTTACCAGTACCTGAAGCTTCTTTTGAAGCAAGAGAAATTTGTTCTGAAATATCTGCTGCTGGAATCAAGAAGCTTGCTGCAGTAACGTTGTAGTTTTCAACCATAACGACTTGTAAGTGTGGCGCTACTTGTGGATCGTTGGCAATCAATTCTGACAAGCAAAGAATCAAGTGGATGATATCTTGTGCAATGGTGTAGGCAGGTGCTGCTTTACCGCCGAAGAAGACTGTCAATGGACGAGCAGGGATGTTGCCAGCCTTGATATCCAAATACTTGTGAATCACGTAGAGGGCATTCATTTGTTGACGTTTGTACTCATGGAGACGCTTGATTTGGATGTCAAAGATTGAATTTGGATTGATGTCCACACCTTGATGTTGTTTCAAGAAACGTTGCAATTTACGTTTGTTGTGGGTTTTGATGAATTCTAATTTTTCTTTAACTGCTTCATCTTCTTTGTAGTTCAAGAAGTTTTCCAATTCTGCTGCGTCATGGTGATAGCCTGTACCAAGCAAGCTGTCCAAGTAGTGAGACAAGCTTGGGTTACAGTGCATGAGCCAACGGCGGAAGGTGATACCGTTTGTTTTGTTGTTGAATTTTTCTGGGTAAAGGTCGTAGAATGGTTTCAATTCTGAAGACTTGAGGATGTCTGTGTGAAGAGCAGCCACACCGTTTACAGAGTAGCCATAGTGGATATCCATGTGCGCCATATGGACACGACCTGACTCATCGATGATATAAGTAGAAGCATCTGATACTTGAGCTTTCACACGACGGTCTAATTCTTCAATGATTGGTACCAAGTGTGGCACAACTTCTTGCAAGAAGTCCAAAGGCCATTTTTCCAAAGCTTCTGCCAAGATTGTGTGGTTTGTATAAGCCGTCATTGATTTCACAATGTTTACCGCTTCGTCAAATTCAATACCACGTTCTGTCAAAAGACGGATGAGTTCTGGAATGACCATTGATGGGTGAGTGTCGTTGATTTGGACAACGGCATAGTCAGCCAAGTCATGAAGGTTGCTGCCTTTTTCGATAGCCTCATCAATCAACAGCTGAGCGGCATTAGATACCATGAAGTATTGTTGGAAAATACGGAGCAATTCCCCTTGACGATCTGAATCGTCTGGATAGAGGAAGAGGGTCAAGTTTTTAAGGATATCTGTCTTATCAAAGTCAATTCCTTGACCAATAATGCTGCTATCTACTGAATCCAAGTCGAAGAGACGAAGACGGTTTTTTGTTGCTGTTTTGTAACCTGGTACATCAATATCATAGAGAGTTGATGTCAAGTTAAAGTGTGCAAATGGCACTTGGTAAGAAACTGCTGACTTCGTCAACCAACTTTGCTCTGTAATCCACTCATTTGGCTCTGTAAACTGTTGGTTATCTTGGAAAACTTGCTTGAAGAGGCCGAAGTGATAATTGAGACCAACGCCATCACCATTCAAACCAAGAGTTGCAATAGAGTCAAGGAAGCAGGCTGCCAAGCGGCCCAAACCACCATTACCAAGTGAGGGCTCCAATTCCATGCTTTCGATTTCAATCAAATCCTTACCAGCTTCTGTCAACTGAGCCTTGATTTCATCGTAGAGACCAAGGTTAATCAAGTTATTTGACAACAGTTTACCAATCAAAAATTCTGCTGAAATGTAATAAACTTTTTTCTTTCCATCATTTGTCGGTTTTGCTGCACTAGCAGTCTTACTCAATTCCAAGAGGGCATAATAGAGCTCTTGGTTATCACATTCTTGAATCGTTTTGTTGTATTTTTCCGAAATAAATCCTTGTAAATTAAGTGTCATTGTTTTCTCCATTTTTTATTTCCCTTAGTGGAAGCCTGTCTTTTTGTTTACACGACGATAAGTTTCCGTGTAGTCTAATAATTCTGCTTCAATTTCTGGTGTCAACTGTTCAGCAGTCATGCGCCATACCCAGTTTCCTCCAAGTGTATTTGGAAGATTCATACGAGTGGAAGCATCCAAATCCAACAAGTCCTGCATGGTCACTACTGCCATAAAGGCAACAGATGAGAAGAGCATGCGGAACATGGCTTGACGAACAGTTTCATTTGGACGACGATTACTGTATTTGTCAAGGAAATCACGTCCTTCTTGCCCCATTTCAGCCTCATACCAGCCTTTTAAGGTATGGTTATCATGAGTTCCTGTATAAGCAACTACATTATTGCGGTGATTATGCGGCAATTCAATACTGTCACCGTAAGGATCAAAGGCAAATTGAAGTACCTTCATCCCTGGGAAACCAGTTGTTTCACGCAATTCGATGACCTTATCTGTCACAGACCCCAAATCTTCTGCGATAATATTGAGATCGCCGAGTTCAGCCTTAATGGTTTCAAAAAGTTCAAAACCTGGTGCTTCTACACGGTAACCATTGACAGCTGTTTCTTCTCCAGCAGGAATTTCCCAGAAAGAAGCAAAGCCGATAAAGTGGTCAATCCGCACCATATCATAAATCTTGAAGCTTTCACGCAAGCGAGCAATCCACCACGTGAAACCATCTGCTTTCATAGCGTCCCAATCATAGATTGGATTGCCCCAAAGCTGACCAATTGCTGAAAATCCATCTGGTGGACAACCAGCTACTACGCTCGGACGACCTTCCTCATCTGTCTTGAAGAATTGTGGATTTGCCCACATATCAGATGAATCCGCCGCGATGTAGATTGGCATATCTCCAACAAACTCAATCCCGTGCTCATTTGCATAGGTCTTAAGAGCGCGCCATTGGCTGAAGAAGAAGTATTGGGTAATCCGGTGGAAATCAATCTTGTCCGCCAAACGAACTCGGTACTCTGCCAAAGCTTCTGGCTGACGCAAGCGAATAGTATCATCTTCCCATTCAGTCCAGGCTTTCAAGTCGAAGTACTCTTTGATCGCCATATACTCAGCAAATGTATCCAACCATTCTTTTTGTTCTTCTAAGAAGGCAACATACTCTGCTGAAGCACCCTTTTCTTTGAAACGAGCTACTGCTGCTTCTAAAATTGGGCGACGAACTTGGAAAAGTTGTGCATAATCCACTTGAGTCGGATTATCTCCCCAAAATTTTCCTTCCAAATCTTCTCTTGTCAGAAGACCTTGTTCTACTAAAAAGTCTAAATCAATAAAGTTGGTATTTCCAGCAAAAGCTGAAAATGATTGATAAGGAGAGTCTCCATAACTAGTTGGACCTAGTGGCAGTATTTGCCAGTAACGTTGTTTGGTTCTGACTAGGAAATCCACAAAGTCATAGGCAGCTTTCCCCATAGAGCCAATGCCATACCGACCTGGTAGAGATGAAATGTGCATGAGCACACCACTTTGACGTTCTTTCATATTCTATTACCTCGTAAAGAGTTATGTTTCTTGAAACGCGCAAACGTTTGCTTTGATTTGATTATACAGTGTTAGCGCTAACAAATCAAGAGAAAAATGTTTTTTTCTTAATTTTTGACTATAACGACTCTTTTTCTACTACTAAATACACCTCAACAAAAAAATTTTTTTGCAACTTTTTCGACAAAAACACTTGCAAGCGTTTTCTGAATATGATATACTAAAACCAAGTTAAGAAAACGTTTGCGTAAAAGCAAACTATTCAACAATATTTTTAGGAGGTCCAATCATGAATTGGAAAAAATTAGCTGTAGGTACTTTGTCCCTTGCTTCTGTTGCTACACTTGCTGCGTGCGGTAACTCTTCTTCATCATCTAAAGAGAGTGGTTCAGACTCAAAAACGTTGACGATCTCTGTTGATACTGGCTACACAAAATACATTGACAGTATCAAAGAAAAATTTGAAAAAGAAAACGGCGTAAAAATCAAAGTAAAAGAAGAAGCAATGACAGATACTTTGGATAAATTGCCAACAGATGGCCCAACAGGTGCTGCCGCTGATGTCATGCTCGCTCCATACGACCGTGTAGGTGGACTTGGTTCAGAAGGTCAAATTGCTGAAGTAAAACTTGGCAATAAAGATCAATATGATGATACAGCTACAAGTTTGGTAACTCTAAAAGGTAAAGTTTACGGTGCTCCAGCCGTAATTGAAACACTTGTTCTTTACTATAACAAAGACTTGATCAAAGAAGCTCCGAAAACATTTGCTGAATTGGAAGCTCTTCAAAAAGACGGTAAATACGCTTTTGCTGGTGAAGAAGGTAAATCAGTTGCCTTCCTTGCAAACTGGACTGACTTCTACTTTGCTTACGGTTTATTAGCTGGTAACGGTGGTTATGTATTTGGTGAAAACGGTACTGATGCAAAAGACCTCGGTCTTGGTAATGAAGGTGCTATCAAAGGTCTTGACTACGCTAAAACTTGGTACGGTATGTGGCCACAAGGTATGCAAGACACAACTAAAGCTGGTGACTTCATTACTGAACAATTTACAACTGGTAAAACTGCTGCTATCATCGACGGTCCTTGGTCAGCTGCATCTCTTAAAGAAGCTGGTGTAAACTACGGCGTTGCTACTATTCCAACACTTCCAAATAATGGTAAATACGAAGCTTTTGGTGGTGGTAAAGCTTGGGTTGTTTCTAACTACAGCAAAAACATGGAAGTTGCACAAAAATTCCTTGACTACGTAACAAACGAAGAAAACCAAAAATCATTCTACGACGCAACTCAAGAAATTCCTGCAAACACATCTGCTCGTACTTACGCTTCAGAACAAGGTAACGAATTGACTACAGCCGTTATCTCACAATTTGCTGACGCACAACCAATGCCAAACATTCCAGAAATGGCTGAAGTTTGGGGACCTGCTGGAACTATGTTCTTCGACGTAGCATCTGGTAAAAAATCAGCTGCCGCAGCAAGCAAAGAAGCAAGCAAATTGATTAAAGACGCTATTGAACAAAAATATTCTGAATAATAGAATGTCAAAAAGCTGATTCAGAAAATTTCTGTTCAGCTTTTTATCTCCTTATCAGGCCTGGTAGGGAGGTAAAAGATTGAACAGGAAAACCTGACACCAAAAAAACAATCTATAGAAAGGATGTCCCCATGACACAAGAGCACTCAAAAAAACAAAATCCACATCTCGCTATGTGGCTCTCACTAGTTCTCGGACTGGGTCAACTCTACAACAAGCAACGCGCCAAAGGTTTCATCCTCTTGGCTGTCTTCCTATTGGAGGTTCTTGAAATTGTAACCTTCGGTATTCCAGCTATTTCTGGCTTGATTTCTCTTGGTAATACACCTGTAGTAGACCACTCACTCTTCCTCTTGATTAAAGGTTCTATGCAGTTAATCATCTTTGTTGTGATGTTTATTATCCACGCAGTCTGCATGAAGGACGCAAAAGAGACAGCTAATCTCATTAACCAAGGTTTCCCAGTTCCAATGACTGCTAAAGAAACCTTCCAAGGTATCTACGAAAATGGATTCCCTTACCTCTTGACGATTCCAGCTTACTTGGCTATGGCTTTTGCGATTGTCTTCCCCGTATTGGTAACTCTCTTCATTGCCTTTACAAACTATGACTTCCGCCATGTGCCACCACAAAAACTCTTGGACTGGGTTGGATTTAAGAACTTCTTGAATATCGTTCAGTTGAGTACCTTCCGTACTGCATTTGGTTCTGTTCTTTCATGGACCTTCATCTGGACACTATGCGCATCAACATTGCAAATCATTATCGGTGTGGCAACAGCAATCATTGCTAACCAACCGTTTATCAAATTCAAACGTGTATTTGGTGTTATCTTCTTGCTTCCTTGGGCCGTACCTGCCTTTATTTCTATCATGAGCTTCGGTAACTTCTTCAACGACTCTATCGGTGCTATGAACGTACAAGTTCTTCCGTTTATCGAGAAAATCTTGCCATTCCTTGATTTTGGTATCGTTCCTTGGAAAACTGACCCTACTTTTACAAAAATCGCTCTTGTCATGGTCCAAGGTTGGCTTGGTTTCCCATACATCTACATCTTGGTGTCTAGTATCCTCCAATCTATCCCATCTGATCTCTATGAAGCAGCCGTTATTGACGGAGCAACTGCTTGGCAAAAATTCTGGAAAATCACTCTGCCAATGATCTTGGCTGTGGCTGCGCCAACCTTTATTTCACAATATACTTTCAACTTTAACAACTTCTCTATCATCTACCTTTTCAATAACGGTGGACCTGGTAGTGTCGGTGGAGGTGCTGGTTCAACGGATATCTTGATTTCTTGGATTTATAAATTGACCACACAAACATCACCACAATACTCAATGGCTTCTGCGGTAACCTTGATTATCTCCTTGATTGTTATCTCAGTATCCTTGGTAACCTTTAAGAAATTCAACGCATTCAACATGGAGGACAGATAAATGGCAAATAAAAAAATCAATAGTTCTCTAAAAAGAAAACGCTTCTTGGCACAATTCTTCACCTATGCCTATCTGCTCATCCTAGCAGTAGTCATTCTCTTCCCTATTTTGGTAACCATTAGTTCTGCCTTCCGTCCTGGCAATGTAACTGCCTTTACCTTCACGTTAGATGGTGAATGGACACTGGCTAACTTCCAACGACTCTTTACAGAAACTCTCTATGGTCGCTGGTATTGGAATACCATTATCGTTGCCGTCTTCACCATGTTGATCCAAGTAACGGTTATTACCATGATTGGTTATGCTTACAGCCGCTACAACTTTGTCGGAAAGAAAAAGAGCTTGCTCTTCTTCCTCATCATTCAAATGGTGCCTACAATGGCTGCCCTTACAGCCTACTTCGTTATGGCTTGGCTCTTTAACGCTCTCAACCAATACTGGTTCCTCATCCTCATCTATGTCGGTGGTGGTATTCCGATGAATGCTTGGCTCATGAAAGGCTACTTCGATACGGTTCCTTACGACTTGGATGAATCTGCTAAATTGGACGGTGCAGGTCACTTGCGTATCCTCTGGCAAATCGTCTTGCCACTTGTAAAACCAATGATTGCTGTACAAGCACTCTGGGCTTTCATGGGACCATTTGGTGACTACATGCTATCTAAATTCTTGCTTCGTTCACAAGAATACTATACAGTTGCAGTTGGTCTTCAAACCTTCATCTCTGATGTGAAAAACCAAAAAGTAACCCTCTTTGCGGCAGGTGCTATCCTCATCGCAGTCCCAATCTCTATCCTCTTCTTCTTCCTACAAAAGAACTTCGTATCTGGCTTAACAGACGGTGGTACAAAAGGATAGTTGACAAGCTTTACAGTAACCTTTATAGTAATGTAGAAAGCTTATTACACAAGAAAAAGAGTGGTGGCAAGAGCTTCTTGTCCCACTCTTACTTTTTCATTAGAAAGGTATATCCATGCTTCCCTATCCATTTTCTTACTTTGCCAATAGCGTCTCTGCTCAGCGAATTTTTGCTGGGAGAAAAGGACTGAATTTCTGGCAAGGTTTGCTGACAAGTCTCTTTTTGATGGCTCTATTAATCTTTCCAAATACCTTGCAAATTGCGCAATTAAAGACTTATCCTCTCGATACGATGGTATCTGGGATTTACAGTCCCTTGACAAGGGAAGTTATGGAAGATTTGAAAACAGTGACGATTTCTGATGGCACATTCAGCTATACTGGTGGAGACCATGAGCAGGTTTATTTTAACGAAGAGGCTCAACGTCACTCTGGATTTTCTTATCAATTTGCTTCTACAGGACTCACCATTCGTAATGAAGACAAGGTTTTAGCTGAAATTTCCTACAAGGATTTACAGACAGAAGATTTTCAGTCTCGTAAACAGCTCACACAAGCGCTGTCAACAGCCTGGTTCAAAGCCAATCGCCCAAGTATTAGTTTCCTACTCATCGGCTTATCTAGCTTACTCTTAGGGATGAATTTCCTCTTCCTCCTCTTTGGGGCTAGCGGTATTTTATATTTGACCAAGCGCTCTCGCTTATTCGACTTCACTAGCTTTGGTCAATGTCTGACCTTTACCCTAAATTGTTTGGGACTGCCTACGCTAATCGCTAGTATCACAGGACTATTTGGCATGCAAATCGCCAACCTTATCACGATACAAAATGTTCTTTTTGTGCTACTCTTAATCTGGGTATTTTTCAAAACAAAATTTAAAGACCAAGCCTAGGGAGGCATTTATGCGTACTACTATTAAAGATGTGGCGAAATTAGCTGGAGTTTCTCCATCTACTGTCACACGTGTTATTCAAAATAGTTCATCTATCAGCCAACAAACCAAGGACATCGTCCGCAAGGCCATGCAGGACCTAAACTATCATCCCAACCTCAACGCTAGAAGTCTGGTCAGCAGCTATAGTCAGGTCATTGGCCTTATTCTACCTGTCGAATCAGACTCCTTCTACCAAAACCCATTCTTTCCCCAAGCTCTACGCGGTATCTCACAAGTCGCAGCAGATAATGGCTACGCTATCCAAATCAGCACAGGTAAAGACGACAGCCAACGCCTAGAAGCCGTTTCTCAGATGGTCTACGGTCGTCGAGTGGATGGGCTGATTTTCCTTTATTCACAGCCGGATGACCCACTTGTCAAATTGGCTCTCCAACACAACTTCCCTTTCCTCATCTTAGGTAAAGCTATCTCTCCATTTGTTTCATTGGTGGATAATGACAACATCCAAGCTTGCTACGAGGCTACAGAATACTTTATCAATAAAGGCTTCAAGAACATCGGCTTTGTCGGGGGAAATAAGGAGCTAGTTGTATCACAAGACCGCTATGAAGGCTACAAAAAAGCTCTCAAAGACCACAATATTCCACTAGAAGAAGCCAAGGTTAAGTTTTCTGCTGGTTTCCTCTTGGAAGACAATTCCTATAAGATTATCCAAAAATTAGTTAAGCAACCGCTGGATGCTATCGTGACGACTGATACGATCGTAGCTGAAGGGGTTATGGCTTATCTGGATGAAATCGGTCTAAAATTGCCTGTCATCTCTTTTGATTCAGTCCGACCAAAAATCAAAGTAGATGCCTATGTTGATATTAATGCTGTCCGCTTGGGACAAGAAGCTCTCAAAACGCTACTGCAAATCATTAGCAATAGCAAAGACAACCGTCAAGTCTGCTATCGTCAATTGATTCCACACACTATTATTGAACTTTAGAAAGGAGCCTTTCGGCTCATGGCCCTACGTCAATTCACTGCTTTTTTAGATACTGAAACCACTATTCGCCTTCAGATGGATGCTACACTTCCTCATAAGGATATGACCTTCTGCTTAGAAAATGAAACAAGCAATATCCAACTGGACTTGCTTGCTACTCTTGAAGAAGCAGATACCATCATCTTCCAACTTGAAAGTCCTGAAAAACTGGATATCACTCAGTTTTATACTATTTTTGACCAAGACCGCAATCGTGTAGAACTTAGCTTTGGCGATATTGTTCGTAGCCAAGTTTTTGATGACACATTTGCCTACGATGGAAAAGATTTGGGAGCAACTTACAGCTCTCAACAAACAACTTTCCGCTTCTGGGCACCAATCTCCAAACAAGCCTTTGTCGTTATTGAGGGAACTCCTCATCTGATGACAAAGGTAAATCAGAGTACTTGGATGGCTGAAGTGACAGGTGATTTAGAAGGTCAGACCTACTATTACCTCCACCGAGTCAATGGAGAATGGCTGGAAGTCCACGACCCCTACGCCCTTTCTTCCCAAGCAAATTCTAGGCACAGTTACATTATCAACCCAGAGAAATTCCTAAAACCAAGTCCACTTACACAACAACTCCCTATCTCTCAAGCCATTATTTACGAAATGAGCGTCCGTGACTTCTCTCAACAAGC
The DNA here is from genome assembly GCF_043656315.1 of Streptococcus hepaticus. Classification (NCBI taxonomy): domain Bacteria; kingdom Bacillati; phylum Bacillota; class Bacilli; order Lactobacillales; family Streptococcaceae; genus Streptococcus; species Streptococcus hepaticus. The sequence goes on along the minus strand of NZ_JBINIY010000007.1, from coordinate 70,331 downwards.
AGAAGCAGGATTTAAGCATGCTGGGCAATTTCTAGGATTGACAGAGTCCCCAACTTTGAACGGTCACGCCCTCGGCTTCGACTATATTCAACAGCTTGGTGTCACCCATATCCAACTCATGCCTCTCTATGACTTTGGCAGTGTGGACGAGACACAGCCGCAAACTGTTTACAACTGGGGCTATGACCCTGTTCAATACAATGTCCCTGAAGGTTCTTTCTCTACTAATCCAAACGATCCTTACGCCCGTATCCTTGAACTTCAAACGGCTATCCAGCATTACCACCAAGCAGGTATTGGTGTGACCATGGATGTGGTTTACAATCACGTTTACAATGCTGACACCTATGCATTTGAACGTATCGTTCCTGGCTATTTCTTCCGCTTTGATGAAAAGCGCCAACGTGTTTCAGGGACCTTCTGCGGAAATGATGTGGCCAGTGAACGTGCTATGGTGAGCCGCTACATTCGCCAATCTCTCCAACAATGGGTGACTCTCTATGGATTTGACGGCTTCCGTTTTGATCTCATGGGAATCATTGATATGGATACTATCAACCAAGCTGCTCAAGAGCTCCGCCAAATCAACCCTAACCTCTACCTCTATGGTGAAGGGTGGAAAATGGCAACTGGCCTTGATTTTGACCAACTTGCTCATCAGTACAACGCTGCCCATCTTCCTGGTATCGCCTTTTTCAACGATGATTACCGAGACAGCTTCAAAAAAGTCATCCTCAATCCACAACGTCTAATTGAAAAGCAAGAACACGAAAAAATTCAAAATCTACTGGCTGGTAGCCGAAATGGGCATTATATCAGTCCGCAGCAATCACTTAACTATATCGAGTGTCATGACAATGCGACTGCCTTTGACTACTTCCACATCGAAAATCCTAGCTGGGAAACTCATCAACAAAAACGGGCTGCTAGTTTCGGACTGCAATTAACCTTGATTGCTCAGGGAACAGCCTTCCTTCATAGTGGTCAAGAATTTTTCCGAACAAAAAATGAAATTGACAATTCTTACAATATTCCAGATAGTATCAACCGTTTGGATTGGACGCGTGCTGAAAAATATCGGGAACATGTTGATTTTATCAGCCAGCTCATCCACTTCCGCAAAGAACATCTTTTGATGACGCAAGCAGATTATGAGGCTATTCACCAAGTCAGCGATTTCTACTGGTTGACCGAATTTGTCCTTCGTTACACTCTTCGTCAAGGTGAGCAAAAATTGCAATTTATCATCAACTTTGCGACAAGTGACTTTGAATTCCAAAAAGAAAGTGACCAAACAGTCCTCTTTAACTACCCAGCTTTAGAAGAACAACCTGAACAAGCTTTCACGATTGCAGGACAAAGTATCTGTATTTTAAGCAAGTAAAAAACACCGTACGTAGATGATTTTCAGATTGAAGAAAAGTCCATTGAGGACACGTTTTCTTCAATCTTTTTTGTTCTTCTAGAAAAGAAAAACTCCTGAAACGCGATAAAACAAGCGTTTCAAGAGTTAGTTGAAATCATGAACATTCAATCATTTTAATTGACACCTTCTAAAAATAGAGTTTATCTACCTTCTGAAACCACCGCAAGTGGTCTTTACTTTAATCAACCAAATCTATAATTTTTCTTCCAATCCGCTCAATATCATTTTGCAAACCGCGGAGCTCAAAATTATCTATAACAGGAAAACCAAAGCGTTCTGCATATTGCTTGGCTGTCAGACAATACTGGTTGTTAAAATTTCGATTGCCAGAACCGACGATACCTAGACAATATGTGACATTATTTCCATAGGCAATAAAATCTCCTAACGGATTGGTGAGGATTTCTGTATCACCGTTGTCTACACCATTCCCACCTTCCAGATAAGTCGGTAAAAACGCTACAAATGGCGCATCTAGCTCATAGAAATCAATCTCTTCTTTAACCAAGTCCTTAACATGTACGGACTCAATTTCCCAGTCTGTTTGAAACTGGAAAAAGCCTGTTAGTCGCTTGACGAAGCTCTGCGTATTTCCACTGAGACTAATATAAACAAGGTAGATCTTCTTTTTCATGCTACTCCTTTCTCATTTTTTTGCTTTTCGGTATTTACTACGACCTGAGATAAATTCTGGGCTCATAACCTCATCCACCTCCGATACCGCTACAAAAGCACGTGGATCCAGTTGAGCAATCACTTTTTTAAGATCACGAGCATCATTGGGACTAAGAGTTACATAAATAACTTGCTTTTCTTTCTGAGAATAGGCACCCTGAGCATCAAAATAGGTTACTACACGTCCTAATTGTTCCATGATAAAGTGAGCAATTTCTTGATGACAATCACTAATAATGAACATCCCACGTAATCTATAACCACCCGTTTCGACCAGCTTAACCACTTGACTATACATAAAACTGGCAATAAGGGCATACATCATCTGGGGCATGTTAATATAAGTTAGAGACAAAATCATGACAATAATATCAATCCCCAACAGAGCCTGATTCAAGGGAAGACCAAACTTGTCCTCAATCACACGAGCAATAATATCTGACCCGCCAATGGTCCCGCCACTGCGGAAAACCAAACCTCCACCAAGACCTGCAATAATCCCTGCAAAAAGGGAAACAACCAAGTAATCCTGCTGCAAATCAATAGTCAACGGAAGCTGTTGAAAAAGCCAAATAAAGGCATACATGGAAAAAATCCCATGTACCGTATAAACCATGGCTCGCTTCCCAAACAGATAAGCACCCAATAAAATCAAGGGCAGATTGATGAGGTAACCCGTATAGGTTGGGTTGATTCCAAAAAGAGCATGAAATACCAGGGTCAAACCTGCTAGTCCATTGGCCGCCACCTTGTTAGGCATATTAAAATAGACAAATCCAAAGGCATAAACAGCTGCCCCCAGAGCAATCAAGACAAAATTTTTCCACTCTAGTCCTTGCTTGGTTTCCATATAACCTACCTTATTCCAAATCCACAAAACGCCCGATTATTTGTACATTTTCCGAAACAGATACAAAAGCTGCTGGGTCGGTTTTCTTCATATAAAACTTAAAATCATTGAATTCAGCACGCGTAATGACCGCCAGTAAAACCGCTTTTTTCTCATGTTTATAGGTTCCTTCAGCTTCATTGATACAGGTAACCCCACGATGAAGTTTCTTATGTACCATTTTAATGACCGCTTCCGGGTTGCTAGTAATAATCATTGCCTGCATTTTCTTTTGCTTGGTGTAAATCGCATCTGTCATTTGCGTCATAACAAAGAGGGCAACAAGCGAATACAAGGCTGATTGCCAACCAAAGAGAATCCCGGCACCAGCGATGATAAAGGCGTTGACGAAAAGAGAAATGCGTCCCACTGTTCGCCCTGTTCTACGACGAATGGCCAAGCTGATAATATCTGTCCCGCCACTTGAAATGTTGTTTTTTAAGGCAAAACCAATCCCTGTCCCTAGGAAGAGACCACCAAAAATCGCATTAATCAGCGGGTCATCCGTCAGAGTCACCACCGGCATGAACTGAATAAAGAGTGAGCTCATAGTAACCGTAATAAAGGTAAAAATGGTGAATTTGTGACCAATTGTATACCAAGCCATAATCATCAAGGGCAGATTGATAGCATAAAATGACATGGAAATCGGTACACCAGCTCCAAACGTACGCTCTGTCACCGTATGGATAATCTGTGCCAGACCTGTCACACCAGTTGAGTAGACTTGCCCAGATTGGTAGAAAAAGTTAACCGCTATACTGGACAAAAGACCGTACACAATAGAGGCAGAGATCTTTTCTGCATATTTTTCGCGAGAAATTCCCCGTAAGGTCTTCAGTAATCCCGCCTTACGAGCGCCTCTTCGTAAAAAATAGCGTATCTTTTTCATAAATTTGGTTTTTCTAACCATGTTTTACTCCATGCAAAACGAGCCTTAGGCTCGTTTCTTCTTATTCTGGCAAGTTAATCTGCAAAGCCAACTCATCCAATTGAGCAGCCGCAACTGTACTTGGAGCCTGCGTCATTGGGTCACTTGCTTTATTGTTTTTAGGGAAGGCAATCACTTCACGGATATTATCTTTGCCTGCCAACAGCATAACGAAGCGGTCAAGACCGATAGCCAAACCACCGTGTGGTGGGAATCCATAATCCATAGCTTCAAGCAAGAAACCAAATTGTTCATGAGCTGATCCTGCTGTGAAACCAAGGGCTTTGAACATACGCTCTTGCATCTCTTTTTGGTTGATACGAAGGCTACCACCACCAAGCTCATAACCGTTCAAGACGATATCGTAAGCAACAGCTTTAACCTTAGCCAAATCACCCTCTAATTCATGAGCTGATTCTGTTGTTGGCAAAGTGAATGGGTGGTGAGCAGACATGTAACGGCCTTCTTCTTCAGACCATTCAAACATCGGCCAATCAACAACCCAAAGGAAGTTGAATTTCGACTGGTCAATCATGTCCAACTCTTTAGCAATACGGCTACGAAGGGCACCCAAGGTATTGTTAGCAACTTCCAAAGTATCTGCCACAAAGAGAACTAAGTCATTATTTTCAAGTTGTAAAGCGTCTGTCAACTTGCTTTCCATACTTGTCAAGAACTTAGCAACTGGTCCTGAGATAGCATCGTCAGCATATTTGACCCAAGCCAAACCTTTAGCGCCAAATTGTTTAGCCACTTCTGTCAGCTTATCGATGTCTTTACGAGAATATTTATCTGCATTATTTTTAACCACAATGGCTTTAACCACAGGTGCTTCTGAGAAGACTTTGAAGTCAACGTCTTTGACAAGATCTGTCAAGTCTTGGAGCAACATGTCAAAACGTGTATCCGGTTTATCTGAACCGTAGTTATTCATGGCATCATCATAAGCCATACGTGGGAATGGCAAAGAAACCTCGATACCTTTGGTTTCTTTCATCACACGAGCAATCATGCCTTCAACAATATCTTGAATTTCTTGGTCTGACAAGAATGATGTTTCTAAGTCAACTTGTGTAAACTCAGGTTGACGGTCTCCACGAAGGTCCTCATCACGGAAACATTTAACGATTTGATAGTAGCGGTCAAAGCCAGCATTCATCAACAATTGCTTGGTAATTTGTGGACTTTGTGGCAAAGCATAGAAATGACCTTGGCTAACACGGCTTGGAACCAAATAGTCACGTGCACCTTCAGGTGTTGATTTAGTCAACATTGGTGTTTCCACATCGATAAACTCAAGCTCATCAAGGTAGTTACGGATTGAGTGTGTTACTTTAGCACGCAATTTGAAGTTTTCAAGCATTTCTGGACGACGAAGGTCGAGGTAGCGGTAACGCATGCGAGTATCATCGTTGGCTTCAATACCGTCTTTGATTTCAAATGGTGTTGTTTTAGCACTGTTCAAAACTGTAAGTGCTTCAACCTTCAATTCAACGGCACCTGTTGGCAAGTTATCGTTAGCTTGTTCACGGGCAGCAACTGCACCAGTAACTTCGATAACAAACTCGCTACGAAGACTTTCAGCCGTTGCCATAACTTCAGCTGAAACTTCTTCAGGATTGATGACCAACTGCATAATCCCTTCACGGTCACGAAGGTCAATAAAGATAAGACCTCCAAGGTCACGACGGCGACCAACCCAGCCTTTCAGAGTAATTTTATTTCCGATGTGCTCACTACGAACACGTCCAGCATACATAGAACGTTCCATATTTATCCTCTTTTTTGCATTATTCATTCCCTACTATTCTAACATAAAACAGGCTTCATTTGGATTATTTGGGTAGATTTTCCTAGAAGAAATAAAACGAAGTTTCCACTCCGTTTTACTTTTCATAAACCATATCCATATGTGGGATTCCGTCTTCCAGATACATATCTGAAACAGCCACAAAGCCCTGAGATTGGTAAAATTTTTCTAGATAAGTCTGGGCTGAAATCTTAATCGTTTCTTGTCCCATATCTTCAATCACATACTGCATCGCAGCTTCCAACATAGGACCGGCTAATTTTTGCCCACGGTGACTAAGCTTAATGACGACACGACCAATAGAGGCTTCTGAAAACGCCAACCCTGGGGAGAGGATACGCAGATAAGCTACAATTTTCCCGTCGGATTTTCCAAACAAATGATAACATTGAGGGTCCACTCCATCCACATCTTGGTAGGCACACTCTTGCTCCAAGACAAAGACCTCTGAGCGTAATTCTAAAACTTGATACAGTTCATCTACGGATAAATCTGAAAATGCTTTTACTGTCCAATCCATCTGCGTCCTCCTTTAAGGCAAGATATTTCCTGCACTCTTGTAAATGTCATACCACTCAGCTCGCGTCAGAGAGACTTTCTCAGCTTGAGCAATTTTAGCAAGACGACCCGGATTCATAGACCCCACAATAGTCTGAATCTTAGCTGGGTGGCGCATGATCCAAGCAACCACAATCGCCTCATCAGATACTCCATATTGGCTTGCATACTTGGCAATCGTCGCATTGAGTTTGGCATAGGCTGGATGAGTCGCAAAAATGCCTTCTGACAAGCTAACCAAAAATGGAGACCACGCCTGAATGGTAATTTTCTTCAGTTGACAATAGTCTATCAAGCCACCATCTCGCATGGTTGCTGCATCATCCTTCATATTGACATGAAAACCTGCATCAATCATAGGCGTATGAGCTGGTGACAACTGGAGCTGATTGACTGCCAGAGGCATATCCATATAGGACTGAAGCAATTCCATTTGATAAATGTTCTGATTGCTGACACCAAAATGACGAACTTTCCCAGCCTTTTTCAAACGATAAAAAGCCGCCGCAACCTCTTCTGCCTCCATGAGGGCATCTGGTCTGTGCAAAGCCAAAACATCCAGATAATCTGTCTCCAAACGGGATAAAATTCCATCAACAGACTTCAAGATATGTTCTTTTGAAAAATCAAAATAACCGTCGTGGATACCACATTTTGACTGAAGAATCATGTCGTCTCGCTTGAGACCAAGCTCCTTAGCTGCCGCCGCAAAACGCAACTCCGACTGTCCTCCACCATAAATATCCGCATGGTCAAAAAAGTTTATCCCATTTTCCAAGGCCGTTTGCAGTACTTGACTAGCTTCTGCAACCGTCAGTGCATCCATGCGCATACAACCAAGAGCAATTCTTGACACTTCTAAGCCTGTTTTTCCCAATTCTTGCATGTGTAACCCCTTTCTTTTCTCTCCCTATTATAGCATAAAGAAAAAGAAAAACAGCCTTTTGCCGTTCTTCCGAAGATATATGAAAAGAATAAACTAAGTATAATCGCTCTAGCTTAAGCCTTCCTTAATCTTAATTGAATCCATAGATTTTCTTGGCAACCTTGTACAAGGCATTTGATAACTTTCGACCTGGATAGCCATAAAGATTGGTTAATTGTCCCAAAAGACCATTACGAATTACTTTGAACAGTTCAGGGTTGTTGTTTTCGATGTATTCCCAGAGTTCTTGTTTCTTCGTCATATGCTCAGCAGTCCCTGCTCGATTGAGAAGGGCACATGATACTGTCGTCACGATTTCTACATGATTGAGCAAATAGCTGCGCTGGTCGCTGGATGAAATCTCATCCAACTTGAGTTCATCCACTAAGATTTTGTTGACCTTTAATTGCTGGTCAATCCGTTTAATCATCACTGCTTCATTAACTGACTGATCGTCACGACCGATGAAGTAACGATAGAAATCAACCGGCAAATAGTACATTGTCTTGATATATTTTGAAGGCGTGAAGACAAAGATATTATCCACATAAAAAGTGTGTTCTGGTAATTGGAGGTTAATCTGACGCAAGAGCTCTGTCCGATAGATGAGCGAGTGCATCATCATATATTGCCCTTTTGAAAAAGCGCCCATTTCATCCCAGGTAAAGACCTTTTCTGCCGGCATAACATCCTTGTAGCTCATGGATTTCTTACGGCTTTGCCCCTCTTTTTCATACACAAAATTCGAAATAAAGGCATCTACCAGATTTCCCTCTGCTTCCAGCTTAGACAAGGTTTCTAAAATCTTGATATAGGCACGCGCATCCACCCAGTCATCACTGTCTACGACCTTGTAGTAGAGGCCACGCGCTTCACGAAGGCCCGTATTAACAGCTCCGCCATGTCCCTTATTTTCCTGATAAACCGCACGAACATTTGGATACTTAGCCTCTAGTTCCTCAGCAATTTCTTGAGTACGGTCACTGGAACCATCATTGATAATCAAAATTTCTACCTGATCCCCGCCCACAACTAGCGACGAAACACAATAGTGCAAGTAATCTTGAGCATTGTAACTAGGGATGGCAATGGTTAATAATGTCATCTTTCTCTCCACTTTACAAGGTTTCTGCCAACTAAAACTAGCTGGCAGACGTTTTTTCTATTATATCATAAATTAGGAAAGTTGTTTTTGGTAAGCGTTTTTAGCACGAAAGGCCTTCCACAATTGACCCACCCCTTTAAAGAAATGTCCGTTGACCATCATGAGAATCGCAGCCACCATATTTTGGTCAATCATATCACCTGTCATCTTGGCAATAGCACGGAAAGGCATATTGTACATGAAAAGGAGATTAAGATCTGGAGTTCCTTTTTCTTCTGCCTTTTTGAGCAAATGGCGCAGGAGTTTATACACCAAGCGAGCAAGGCCGCTCTTAGCATACTGCATTTTCAAAATAGGGTCGTTGAGGCGGAGCTCTTGTCCTACTTTCCAAGACTCAACTGGTACCGGACGTCCCAGTAATTTAGCAAATTCTTCATCAGAAACTGCTGCCACTTGTCCACTGAAATAGCTTGGAAGAACGCTTTGGTCTGGCATCAGGTCAGTTGTTGCTGTTTTTGCCAATTGTGCTGTTAAACGAATATCCGCCGAGCTTGCTCCTACATAGATCTGATAGTCTCCACCTTCCACCTCGAATTGATTGGTTTCCACATTGAAATAACGGAAACTATAGGCATCAAATGGAATAAAGACTTCCTGAGACTTACCTGCTTCGATATAAACTTTAGCAAATCCTTTCAACTCCTTAAATGGACGATAAAGGGCACTGGCTTCTTTCCCAATGTAGAGTTGAACAACTTCGCTACCGGCTACAGAGCCTGTGTTGGTAATAGTCAAACGAATACCATTTTCCTCCACAGCAAGGTCAGAATAAGTAAAGTCTGTATAAGAAAGCCCGTAACCAAACGGATATTGAACAGCAAGTCCAGCCTTATCTGTATAACGATAACCAACATACAATCCCTCACGGTAGAGTGAGTAATCACCCGTCGCTGGAAATTCGCGTGACGAAGGCAGGTCTGACAAGGAAACAGGATAGGTTTCGCTCAATTTTCCACTTGGGTTGATCTTACCTGTCAATGCATCCAGCATAGCTGGCGCGCCAGCTTGACCGGAAAGATAACCATGAATGACTGCCTTGACACCGCTAATCCATGATAAATCCACCACCGAACCTGCTGACAAGACTACCACAATATTCTGGGTAACAGTCTGCAACTTTTTCAAGAGAGAGAGTTGATTTTGTGGCAAGGAAAGATGGCTACGATCCAAGCCTTCACTCTCACTAATCTCATCTAAGCCCATGTAGAAAAGCACTGTATCAGCTTTTTTTGCCAAGGAAAGAGCTTCATGGGCCAAACCTTCATCCGCCTTATCTACACGTTGATACCCTTGGGCGTAGCCCACAACTGTCACATCATAATCTTTAAGACTATCAACCGTATTGTCCAGTTTTTTAGCATTGATCAGAGAAGACCCCGCCCCTTGATAACGCGGATTTTTGGCAAATTCACCAATGACAGCAAGTGTTTTTTGAGAATCAAGCGGTAAAATCTGGTCTTCATTTTTTAAAAGAACGATACTATCAGCAGCAGCCTTACGAGCAATCGCATGTTGGTAATCGTAGTCCACACTGCGTTTTTCCTGTGTAGCCAAGTCCAAAACGACCATTAACAACTCATCTACGCGCTCATCCAAGACTGTTTCAGATAGACGACCGTTCTTGACGGCATCGATGATTTCCTTCTGACCAACTGTTGTTGTACCAGGCATTTCAAGATGACTACCATTTTCCACACCGAGAACGTGATCATTTGAACCACCCCAGTCAGACACGACAAATCCTGTAAAGCCCCACTCATCTCGCAAAATATCACGAAGCAAGCGCTTGTCTTCGTTGGCATAATTACCATTGATTTTATTATAAGCACTCATGATGGCCTTTGGATTGCCTTCCTTGACCGCAATTTCAAAACCAGTCAGGTAAATTTCGCGGAGAGTCCGCTCGTCAACGATGGAATCTGAGGCCATGCGGCGCAATTCTTGGCTATTCACCGCAAAATGTTTTGGTGTCGCGGCCACTCCTTGAGATTGCAAACCACGAATCATAGCTGCAGCCTTTTTCCCAGCTTGATAAGGGTCTTCTGAATAATACTCAAAATTCCGTCCACAAAGAGGACTGCGTTTGATATTGAGACCAGGACCCAAGACCATGTTCACATCTAAACTACTAGCTTCTGCCCCTAGAGCACTACCAACTTCTTCGACAAGGTCTGGATTCCAGCTATTAGCAAGGGTGGCAGCTGTAGGAAAACAGGTCGTTGGCACAGAGGCGTTGAGTCCCAAGTGATCTCCCTCACCCTCTTGCTTACGGATACCGTGCGGTCCGTCTGATATGAAAATAGATGGGACACCTTTTTCAGTATAATCCTTGGTTTCCCAGACGGATTTTCCAGCCATCAGAGCAGCCTTTTCTTCCAAGGTTAATTGTTGAATAATCACTTGATGTTTCATAAAATTCTCCATTTATCCGATTCTGATAAACTTATGATAACAAATCAACTTGGCGAATAAAACGCTTTCTTCATAACCTGCTCTATTCTTGACATAATTTGTAGAAAAAGAGTAGAAAAAGGACTGGAACTCGTCCAGCCTCCCTTATTCATGAGATTTTTTCAAGGATTTTCTTTTAACAAGTTTGGGTAAATGTGGGCGAAATTCCATCCCAAATAGTATTCGCACCAGCCAGAAGAAAAAGACAAAAACTAAAATTGGAATGACACAGGTCGTTACGATCAAGACTGCTACCGCATCCAGAAGATTGCTCATGGTGGTCTGGACCTTTTCCATAGTCTCCTCATAGGCATTGGTCACAAAATTCGTCGCCTTTGACCACCAATCCTCATTTTTCTCAGCTTCTTTTTGAATACTCTTGTTTCCCTTAGTTGCCTTCTTAATCGTCTGCTCTACGGATAATTCATGAGTCTTTTCAATGTGGTTAGAAATACCAACACTAGCTGGAATCAAGGAAAAGGTTACTGCACCGAGCAAGGCCAATTTTATAGCAAATTGTTTGATCTTTTCATGGGAAAATAAACATTTCCTGCGAAAATGAAGGCTGAAATTGGTAGATAGATTTTGAAAAAAATTGCGCAGTGATTCCCACTAAATATTTTTGTACCCAAATAGCGCCAAAAACTACCACAATATAGTTGGTTAAATCAGCAATGTTTTCCGCTACCGGTGAGCCAATATCGTTCGGCAAAAGAGTGATGGATGTAGAGGTGCCCACTGAAGTTGCTGCTAGGGCTGCTACCGTATTTTTCTTAACATCTAGCGAGGTGATGATATCAGTATTTCTTTTACTAGTGTCAAATCTGAAAGCAAGAAAAAGGAAACGAGAGCAAGTAAAACGAGGCTTACGGCACTGAGCTCTTTTTTATAGGTCTTCAAAAACTGTTTCACGTGAAACCCTCTTCCTAAAAATTATATAGACATTTTCAGTCAACGTCAACAAAAAACAGCCTCAAACGAGGCTGCAACTATTTCATAATCACAAATTTCATCATTGGATAGTTAACCGCTACTTGAACGATGATATTAACCCAGTTTGCACAAGTCTGTGCCCAACCAAGACTCATACCCCAAGATTGGAAAATTGCAGTCGTATAGGGTGGCAAAACAATAGATAAAATTCCAGCCACCACAACTGTCAAAATATACCAGTGCAAGGTTTTAGAAATGTCATTTTCTGCACCAAAAACCAGCTTACGTTGCACGATATAATTGACAACCTGCGCAGCTACATAGGCTAACAGGAAGGACAAGAAGCCGTTCAAACCACCATTTTTCACCGGATAATGAAAAATGAACCAGTCAAAGGGCTGTTTGGAAAAAGCTGTAAATAAAACGGTGCTACCCAGCCATAGTACACAAAAATTAGTAATGGTCGCGATATTTGATAGGACATTAAACTTGATAAACTCCCACAAATCTGGGTGATTTTTAATCCATTCTTTCATGATTTCCTCCATAAAATCTCTTTGATTTACCTCTATTTTATCAGGGATTGCGCTATAAGAAAGCGTTTTTACACAATTTGTCTCTTTCCTTGCATAATTTGACAAGAGCTATCTTTTCTCTAAAAAAGCTACCCCAAAGGGTAGCTCTATATCTAGGAGACTAATATAAATTGATAATATTAAGCTACTTCAGCTTCCTCTTTCTTTTTACCTGTCAACTTAGCAAGTCCCAATCCAGCAAGGGCAATGAGTACGGCATTAGAAGCAAGGTAAACGACAATCCACCATTTTTTCTTAGGTTTGTAGATATCAAACGCTGCTGAATGTGCTACTGTATAAAGAATGTTTTTGCTTGCACGACGAAGTGATGCAACACCTTCTTCAGTACCTGTTGACAAAGCAGTTGGAGCATCTCCACTAGGTGTCAACATAAGGTCACCACCATTGCGAATAGCCTGGTCTGGACTCATGTAATCTTGACCGTCAAAGTCAGTAATAACCATACCTTTGAAGCCCCATTCATCACGAAGAACACCATTTAACAGGTCTGTATTACCACCAGCCCAAAGAGTACCAATACGGTTGAAGGAGCTCATGATAGCTGTAGCACCACCCTCTTTTACAGGAATTTCAAAGGCTTTCAAATATACTTCACGCATTGCTTGTTCATTAGACCATGTTGCAACACTTTCACGGTTGTCTTCTTGGTCGTTGAGAGCAAAGTGTTTTGTAAATGTATAAACGCCATTTTCAAGTGCTTGGGCAACAAGCGCACTAGCCATTTTACCTGAGAGTGTAGGGTCTTCTGAGTAGTACTCAAAGTTACGTCCAGAGAATGGTGAACGGTGAATATTCACTGCTGGAGCATAGAGACCTACAACACCGTGTGACAAGGCTTCTTTAGCAAAAGCATCACCCATTTCTTTAGCAAGATCTGTATTCCAAGTTGACGCAACAACTGTTTCTGAATTGTACTGGATGCCTTTAATACCTTGGAAAATACCATTGATACCAGCAGGTCCATCCAAATCAACAACAGCAGGTTTATCGATAGATTTCACTGCACCTGTTGCGTATCCACCAAAACCAATCAATTGAACCATTTCAGCGACAGACATTTGAGCGACTAATTTATCCCAACGCTCATCGTCGTAGTCCGCTCCAACAAGATCAACTAAGCGAAGACCATTATTCTCTGTTTTCACTTCTGTGGCTGGAGTTTCTTTATCTGCATCAATGCGGAAGTTTGCACGGTCAGTTTCTTTTCCAACTTGCTCACTAGCTTCCTTATCTGCTGTACGTTCTTTTGGAAGAGTGCCTTCCCAATCCACACGGCTAACATAAGCAAGATCACCCACTGCATAATCAAAACGATTTCTTACTTCTGCTTTATCAGAAGAACGTTGATGAAGAACTTCTTTTTTAGCAACTGTGTAGTCTTTTGAATCAAGCACATCATGTGCATTGTTCATCAATTTAACTTCATATTTGCCTGCATCAAGAACATAGGCCTTTTCTGTCTTATAATCATAGGAAGCCATGTCATCACGGTCGTATGAAATTGTCAATTCTTGACTTGCACCTGGTTCTAATACATCTGTTTTATCGAATCCTGCAAGTACAATGTGAGATTTTTCAACACCACCAACAGTGTATGGCGCTGTGAAGTAAACTTGAGCAACATCTTTACCAGCTACATCACCAGTATTGGTTACTTCTACTGTTACATCAATCTTATCGCCATTTTCTTTAACAGACACAATCTTTTGGTCAAAGTTTGTATAGCTAAGACCGTAGCCAAATGGATATTGAACTGTCTTATCGTAAGCAGCTTCATCCATGACACCAGTGGCATTGTTTACAAAACGAGTTTCATAGTAACGGTAACCAACGTAGATACCTTCATTGTAGTTAACGAACTTGTAGTTCATTGTGATTGGCTCTTTAGCGCCCCATGGTGTATTCTCATAAGTCAAATTAGTGTATGAGAAATCCCCTGTGCTAAACCAAGTAGGGTTAGACTCCATAGCATAGGCGTAGGTGTCAACCAAGCGACCTGATGGATTCACTTCACCGGAAAGAATACGGGCCACACCATCTAAACCTGTTGAACCAGGTCCACCAATCCAAAGAGCTGCATCCACACCTTGGTCTTCAAGGAAACCAAGTTCCATCGCATTTGAAGAGTTAACCAAAACAACAACTTTGTCGAAGTTTTTCTCAACCATGGCAAGCATATCTTTTTCGACATTTTGCAATTCAAGATAATGTTTGTCTTTATCACCTTGTTTGTAATCAGCCATATTTTGTGGTAGGTCAGCACCCTCACCACCATTACGAGAAATAACTACTACAGCTGTATCTGAGAAGTCTTTAGCTTCTTGAATCAACTCATCAGAATATTTATCTTGAGTTAGTTCATAAATATTATAATCACCACCATTGAGTGAGAAGATATTTGTTCCCTCTTTTTTAGGAAGATTCTTGGTATAGAAATCAGTCAATTTTGAGTTCAACTCAAAACCAGCATTTTCAAGACCTTTTTGAAGGTTGATATTCTTAGACTCGTCAGCAGCACCTGAACCAGAACCACCGTATGTCACTGATACAGATGAAATACCGAAGACATTCAATTTTTTAGTATCTTTCAAAGGAAGTGTTTTTTCTTTATTCTCAAGCAAAACAGTTCCTTCTTCTTGAATTTTGGTTACCAATGCTTTTGAATCTTTTTCAGCATCAGCCATTTTCGCCGCATCAGCATAACTTGGTGCAAAATAAGTATCAATCACATTGACAAACATATTCACAGCATAGTTTGCACCGATGATAATCACACCTAGCAAGGCGAGCAAACCTGTCAAAATTTTACTTTTCTTGCCTGAAAAAGCTTTATTTTTTACACCGCGGTAAATAAAATAAGCAAACAAGGCTACGACGAGTACACTTGCGATGATGAGCGTATTTTTGACAATACCTGCAGCATCCCAAGATTGATAGGAACTAGCATAATCATCTGCAAAAACAGTTGCTCCTGATGAAGTCACCATTGCAGAAGCCAAAGCTAGACCAGATTGTTTCCAAGTCTTCATAAGACCCCTCCTAAATTTTTTGAATCGGCTTTGTAAGCCTTTTCTTAATCATGCTCTTACTTTACCCAAAGACCGTTTTCATGAAAACACTTTCTTCATAATTTGTCATTTTGGACACATAATCTGCAATTTTTTCAATCTACAAATTTCGTCCTATTTTTGCTATACTATCTATATGAAAATTGCAATCGTAGAAAACCAAAAGGTCGAACAAGAACGTCTCACTTCCTATATCCAACATTACTGTCAATCCAAGGGGCTTACTGTTGAAATCACCTGCTTCAATGACGGAATCGATATCACAAGTGATTACCAAAAGGTTTTTGATGTTATTTATCTGGATGTGGAAATGGAAATTATGGATGGTATGACGACCGCTAAAAAGATTCGTCAGTTAGATCATGATGTTCATCATGATGTTCTTATCGTCTTTGTCACCAACCATTCTCAAGTAGCTATCCAAGGCTATTCAGTCGAAGCTATTGATTTCCTTTTGAAACCACTGAGCAAGTTTGTCTTCGAGGAACATTTCAAAAAAATTCTTCACAAACTGCCTAGTCCTGAGGAAGAAGAATCCTACCTTTACATCAAAAATAAAGCCTCTACCTTCAAAATCGCCCAAAAAGATATTTTTTTCATTGAAAGCGAAGGTCACCACCTCCATATTCATACCAAGGACGAAACGATTACAACCAGTAACACCTTGAAAAACATGGAAAATTTACTGGACAAGAAGAATTTCTTCCGCTCCAATTCTGGCTACATCGTTAATCTCGCCTACATAGAACGCATAGAAGGAAATATTTCTTATGTTAATGGCACTCCCTTGCAGATCAGTCGTCCGCGTAAGAAGGAATTCATGACTGCCTTGACCAATTATGTAGGAGATACTCTCTTATGATTGTAACGCATTTTCCTGATATTCCGCGTCTCTACACTGCTCTAGCAGAATCCCTTGCCTGTCTTCTTGTTTGCCTGCCTCTCATTCATCAAATGACCTGGGGACAACGACTGAAGAAAATCCCTCTCGTTCTTGTTGGCCAAATTTCCCTACAGTTTTTTGCAGGGCAGCTACCTCTATTTTTCTGGACAGTTGGCATGGCATTGAACGTAACTTGGATGTTTGCCTCCATTCATATTTTAGGGGTGACTCACAGAAAGATGACACCTTATCTCACTGCAAAAGCCTTTATTTCTGCTGAGTTAGCGGCCTCTATTTCATGGCATATCTACTGTCTGTTCATTCTAGGAAGGCCATTTGATTCTTTATTCAGTCAAATAATGGCTATGTTGTGGATGGCAGGATTTGTTTTCGTCATCCTCTACTATCAAGAAAGCAAGTTGGACTTAACTGACTTAGAAAAAAGTATTGAAAATCGAGATGTCTGGGTGGCTGCCTTTACTTCTCTAGCAATCTTTGTCCTAAGTAATATTGGTTTTATCTTTACAGGAACCCAGCCCTTCCAAGACTCAACTAGTATTTTTATCTTAAGAACAACGGTTAATCTGTCAGGTATTTTTCTTCTCTATACCCAAGAATCCCAGCAATATGATCGTTATCTCCGCGAAGAATTATCCTCTATCAACAGCATTTTCCAACTCCAATACAAGCAGTACCAAGCCTACCGTGAAAATAGCGAATTGATTAGCCGTAAAGTACATGATCTCAAACACCAACTTTACATCATCCGTCAGGAAGCTGACAAAGACAAGCAAAAGCTGTACTTAGATGAAATGACCTTGGCTATTCATAACTTTGAAGCCAAAATTGAGACCGGAAATCCTATCCTTGACACTATTTTAACGCAAAAAAATCATTACTGCCTGCAAAACGGTATCAATCTGACCTGTATTGTTCAAGGAGAGCTCCTGCATTTCATGGATGCCATGGATATCTCTGCTCTCTTTGGAAATGCTATTGACAACGCTATCGAAGCTGTAGAAAAAATCACGGAAGCTGAAAAGCGCCTCATTACCCTCAAGGTTTCCCAACATAGCCAGTTTATCATGATCCGGCTGGATAACTACGACATGTCTAACCTTGATTTGCCCAATTCAGGTTTTCCGACAACTTCCAAAACGAACAAAGACTACCATGGATTTGGACTCAAAAGCATGGAATTTGTCGTAAAGAAATACAATGGAAATCTCACTCTCACCAAAGAAGACAATTGGGTACAGCTAAAAATTCTCCTGCCACAAGTACACTAAAAGAGCCCTTCGGCTCTTTTTTAGTTTTTATGACAAAAAAGCCTGCAGAAGCAGACTTTCCAAATGTTAATCTTAAAATTAAAGCATTTTGTTGTAGAATTCAACGACAAGTGCTTCGTTGATTTCTGGGTTGATTTCATCACGTTCTGGCAAACGAGTCAATGAACCTTCCAATTTTTCAGCATCGAATGATACAAAAGCTGGACGTCCAACGATTGCTTCAACAGCTTCAAGGATAGCTGGAACTTTCAATGATTTTTCACGAACTGAGATCACTTGACCTGGAGTTACGCGGTATGAAGGGATATCAACGCGTTTTCCGTCAACAAGGATGTGACCGTGGTTAACGAATTGACGAGCTTGACGACGAGTAGTAGCCAAACCAAGACGGTAAACAACGTTATCCAAACGACGTTCCAACAAAAGCATGAAGTTGAAACCGATAGTTCCTTCTTTTACTTTAGTAGCTTGTACGAACAAGTTACGGAATTGTTTTTCACCCAAACCGTAAGAGAAACGCAATTTTTGTTTCTCAGCCAATTGCAAACCGTATTCTGAAAGTTTGCTACGGTTGTTTGGACCGTGTTGACCTGGTACGTAGTTACGACGTGCCAATTCTTTACCTGAGCCTGTAAGTGACAAGCCAAGACGACGTGATTGTTTCCATGATGGACCTGTATAACGTGACATTTTCATGTCCTCCTATAAATAAAATATATTTGTAGGAAATAACGAATTAGAAAACCCTGATTCGTGCAGAAACCCTTCGCCTAAACAGCCAAGGTTACTTGTTTTTCAAGGCCTCTGTTGACGAGTTTCATGTTTTCATGCTGTTATTTCGCACAAAGTTTAGTATAACAAAAGAAAAAGGCTTTGTAAAGCCTTTTAGTCTAAATAATGAATTAAAATCTTCTCCGTCAAAATATCGGAATAGGTGTACGATTCTACAAAGGTATTATTTGGATCTTCATACTCAACGATAAAGAGAGATTGATAAACCTCAATAATACGTCCTTGCTTATTTTTTTCACGTTTCCGACCATTTTCAAGGGTCAATTCAACCACTTGACCTTCATGGTCTTTGATTTCTTGCTTGATTTGTTTCATTTTGGCAACATCTGTAAATGCGTCACTCATTGTTTATCCTTCCTCCATTTTGGAAATACTTGCAAATTTATTATATTCTTTTTGGAACATGAGTTCCACGGTACCACGCGCACCAGAACGGTTCTTCTCGATAATCACTTCTACCGTATTGTTGGGAATACCGCCCTCTTCCTGCTCACCGCGTTCATAGTAGTCATCACGATAAAGGAAAGCTACGATATCAGCATCCTGCTCAATAGAACCCGACTCACGAATATCAGACAAAACAGGGCGCTTGTCTTGGCGTTGTTCCACTCCACGAGAAAGCTGACTGAGGGCAATAACTGGAACTTTCAATTCCTTAGCCAAAATTTTCAACTGACGCGAAATCTCAGAAACCTCTTGTTGACGATTTTCACGACCAGTTCCCGTAATCAACTGCAAATAGTCGATGAGAATCAAGCCCAAATTACCTGTTTCTTGAGCCAATTTCCGTGAACGTGAACGAATTTCGGTAATCTTGATACCTGGCGTATCATCAATGTAAATGCTGGCACGCGCCAGATTGGCTTGCGCAATCATAAGTTTCTGCCACTCTTCATCCGTCAACTGACCTGTACGAATGGAGCGCGAGTTAATAACTCCCTCAGAGGCCAACATACGGTCAACCAAGCTCTCCGCACCCATTTCCAAAGAAAAGATAGCTACCGTCTTCCCTAACTTGGTTCCAATATTTTGAGCGATATTTAAAGCAAAGGCCGTCTTACCGACCGCAGGACGAGCTGCCAGAATAATCAATTCTTCTTCATGTAAACCAGTCGTCATCGCATCCAGAGCCGGATATCCCGTCGCAATCCCTGTAATGGACGAAGTCTGTTGGGAACGAATTTCCAAATTCTCAAAGTTAAGATTGAGGACATCATCAATCCGCTTGAAACCACTACGACTAGAACCTTCACTAACATCAATCAGTGCCTTTTCAGCCTGAGCAATAATGTCATCTGAACCATCTGCCCCGTCATAAGCCGCATTGACAGACTCTGTCAAACGCTCAATCAACTTCCGCAGATTAGCCTTTTCAGCAACAATTTTTGCATAATATTCCGCATTAGCAGACGTTGGAACGGAGTTGATGATTTCAGCGAGATAACCCAGACCACCTACATTTTCTAAATCTCCGTGACTGGCTAGATAATTTCGCATGGTCGTTGCATCGATTGCTTCATTTCGATCAGCTAATGCAATCATGGAACGGAAAATAATCTTATGGGCATACTTGAAAAAGTCGTCTGCCTCAATATACTCCCGCACAAAAACCAGCTTGCCCTCATCAATAAAAATTGCTCCAAGAACGGACTGCTCCGCTAGAATATCCTGTGGTTGCACACGCAATTCATCTATTTCTGCCAAAATCTCACCTCCATTCCTTTTAAAATTCTAAATTAAGCTTCTTGTACGCTCAGTTGGATTTCTCCTACCACATCTTGGTACAATTTTACGGACACTTCCATCAAACCAATAGCACGCAATGGGTGGTCCATTTGGATATGGCGTTTGTCAACTTTAATCCCAAATTGTTTTTCCAACTCTTCAGCAATCTTTTTGCTAGTAATAGAACCAAAGGTACGGCCATCTGGACCAACTTTTTCAACAAACTTGACAACTGTTGACTCTTCTGCCAACTTCGCCTTGATAGCTTCTGCTTCTGCAATCATTTCTGCGTGAGCTTTTTCCTTAGATTTTTCTTGACCACGAAGAGCGCTAACAGCTTGTTTTGTCGCCTCTTTTGCCAAATTTTTCTTAATCAAAAAGTTTTGCGCATAGCCTGTTGGCACTTCCTTGATTTCGCCTTTTTTCCCTTGTCCTTTGACATCTGCTAAAAAGATAACTTTCATTACTATTCTCCTTCTATTTCTGCTAGTATTTTTTCACATAATTGCAACTGAACTTGTTCAACAGTCTTACCAGCAATCTGAGCTGCAGCAAGGTTAAAGTGACCGCCACCGCCCATTTCTTCCATAATCCGCTGAACATTGACCTTGCTCCGACTACGAGCTGAAATCGCCACATAGTCACTCGTTCTGCGAGTCACGACAAAGGTCGCCTCAATTCCAGCCATTTCCAGAATGGTATCTGCCGCCTTACTTGGCACAATATTATCGTAAAATTGATTTTCCTCGCCACAGACAATGACGATTTCCTCTGTCATCTTCTGCCCTTTGAGGATTAACTCATTGACTTGACGGTATTCTGCAAAATCTGTGGCCGCAATGTGCTGGATTTCCAAGCTATCACTACCTCGTGTCCGCAAGTAGCTAGCCACATCAAATGTCCGACTGGTAACACGTGCTGTAAAGTTTTTAGTATCCAACATAATCCCAGCCATCAAGAGGCTAGACTGAAGACGATTGAGTTTGTGGTGCTTATCGTTTTGGAACTGAATCAACTCTGTTACCAATTCACTAGCCGAACTAGCCCCACTCTCGATATAAGTCAGAATGGAATTATTAGGAAAATCTGCATCCCGACGATGGTGGTCTATGATAACAACCTGTGTAAACTTCTCGTAAAGCTCTTTTGACAGAGTCAAACCAATCTTAGAGTGGTCAACCATGATGAGTAAAGACTCTTCACTAACCTCTTTCAAGGCTGCTTCAACAGTCATCAAGTTAGAACAATTGTCTTCAGTCAACTTCTTGATAGCACGCTCAATGTCTGGCCCCATCTCATCCGGATTGTAGACTGTAAAGGCGTTGTTCATAATATTCTGAGCAAAATATTGCATCCCAACAGCGGAGCCCAAGGCATCCATGTCCATATTACGATGTCCAACCACAAAAACCTTGTCAACTGTTTTCAATTTATCAGAAACAGCCGTCATCATCGCACGAGTGCGGGTACGAGTACGTTTCACAGCAGAAGCTGATCCGCCACCGAAGAAAAGTGGTTGCTGGCTCTCATTATTTTCCTTGACAACAGCTTGATCGCCACCACGTACTTCAGCCATATTCAAATTTTGAAGAGCCACTTGACCAATCTGATGATGGTTATCATTTCCGTAGGCAATTCCCATACTAAGTGTCAATGGCAATTCTAAATTCTTGGCTTCTTCTCTGAACTTATCAATAATCGCAAACTTACTGTCTATCAACCGCTCCAAGATTGTATAATCCGTGAAAAAATAGAAACGATCCATGGTTCCACGACGGTAATAAATCCCATTATCATGAGCAAATTCCGAAACAAATTGTGCTAAAAAGCTGTTAACCTGACTAATCTGCGAGTCCGTCAGACTATCTTCTAATTCATCATAATTATCTACCGAAATAATCCCAATGACCGGACGGCTTCCTATCAAGTTAGCTGTCGCATTGTACTCACTCGAGGCATCAAAAAAGTAAAATAACCCTTGGTTATAGTCCACATGAACTGCATAGCGTTGACCACCAAAAACAGCATAGGAGCGATCTGTATCCAGTCCCACATCAACAATTTCACGGAGTTTCTTCTGGTCAAAATCTCCATTTTCCTTAGCAAAAATCAGCTCGGCATAAGGATTAAACCACTCTACTTGATTATCTTCTTGACGAATTTTAATAACCCCTACAGGCATCTGGTTCAGCAACTGCATCAAACCTGAATTAGCCTCTTCATTAAGCCGTTCAATCTGCTCCAACTCACTGATTTCATAGGATTTTTTTTGGAATAGAAACAGAGCAACAAGCAATGTCAGTACTAAAAAAAGTGAAATATGAATGATTGTTGAACCTTGAAACACGGTCGTAATAGCCGCCAAGCTACCAAATAAGATAAGCCCAATCATTACAAAATGAAGGGTTGAAAATCGAAATTTTTTCATTATAAACCTCTGGAGGTCATTCTACCATAAAAAGGCTGAAAAATCCATTCTTTTTGGACTTTCAACCCCAATTAAAAGAGAGGCAATGCCTACTCTTTTTCCTTGTTTTTAGCAATGGAGCGGCTACGCCCTTCCAGATAGACCATTAAGATGGAGATATCCGCTGGATTGACACCAGAGATACGACTTGCTTGCCCAATGGTTTCCGGATTGATTTTCTTGAATTTTTGACGAGCCTCAGTCGCAATAGAATCAATATCATCCCAATCAATATCCGCTGGAATTCGTTTTTCTTCCATGCGTTTCATTTTAGCCACCTGATCAAGCGCTTTTTCAATGTAACCTTCGTACTTGACCTCTGTTTCAAGTAATTCTACAACTTTACTATCTAGGTCCTCTGCAGCTGGACCGATAAATTGTGTAACAACTGCATGTGTAATATCTGGACGGCGCATGAATTCTTTTGCCGTTAGAGCATCTGTCAAGGGCTTGAAACCAAGCGACATGACCTTATCATTGACTTCCTTTACAGGTTTTAATTTTGTAGTTGACAACCTTGTCAACTCATTGTCAAATTGATTTTTCTTGATTTGGAATGCTCGGTAACGCTCGTCATCTACCAAACCGACTTGACGACCAATTTCTGTCAAGCGCATATCAGCATTGTCATGACGGAGAATTAAACGATATTCTGCACGAGAAGTCAAGAGACGATAAGGTTCCAAAGTACCCTTGGTCACCAAATCATCAATCATGACACCGATATAGGCATCACTCCGTTTTAAAATCAATTCTGGCTTACCTTGTACCTTAAGTGCTGCATTAATCCCCGCAACAATTCCTTGTCCTGCTGCTTCTTCATAACCAGATGTTCCATTGGTTTGTCCTGCTGTAAAGAGACCTGAAATTTTCTTAGTTTCAAGCGTTGCACGAAGTTGATGTGGTAAGACAATATCGTACTCAATAGCATATCCTGTTCGCATCATTTCAGCATTCTCAAGCCCTTTGATTGAATGAATCAAGTCAATCTGAACATCCTCTGGCAAGCTAGTAGACAGACCTTGAATATACACTTCACTAGTATTTCGACCTTCTGGTTCCAAGAAAAGCTGGTGTCGTTCCTTATCTGCAAATCGAACAATTTTATCCTCGATTGACGGGCAATAACGTGGACCAACCCCCTTAACAATACCTGAGAACATGGGTGCTCGATGGAGGTTTTGATTAATAATATCATGGCTTGATTGGTTGGTATAAGTAAGCCAGCAAGGAATCTGGTCTGTCAGATAATCCTCATCCTTGGACATGAATGAAAAATGATTTGGTTTCTCATCGCCAGGCTGAATCTCAGTCTCATCATAGTTAATAGACGAAGCCTTAACACGTGGGGGAGTTCCTGTTTTAAAGCGTCCAATTTCAAGACCAAGCTCCTTTAAATTATCTGCCAATCCGATTGAAGCCAGACTGTTATTCGGACCTGAAGAATACTTGAGTTCGCCCAAGATAATCTCCCCACGAAGAGCCGTTCCTGTCGTCACAACAACCGCCTTAGCAGAGAATTTCTGGTTGGTGGCAGTACGTACTCCAACAACCTTGCCATCTTCTACCAAAATTTCCTCAATCATAGACTGACGCAGTGTCAAATTCTCCTGATTTTCAACGGTTTGTTTCATGGTTTGAGCATATAGCGCCTTATCAGCCTGAGCACGGAGGGCACGAACGGCTGGACCTTTGCCCGTATTAAGCATTTTCATCTGGATATAGGTTTGGTCAATATTTTTTCCCATTTGACCACCCAGTGCGTCAATTTCACGAACTACAATCCCCTTGGCAGAGCCTCCGATAGAAGGATTACATGGCATAAATGCCAACATTTCAAGGTTAATAGTAGCTAGCAATGTTTTACAGCCCATTCGACTAGCCGCAAGACTAGCCTCAACGCCTGCATGACCTGCACCAATGACGATAACGTCATATTCTTCAGCAAATTGATGTGTCATCTCTTATCTTCCTTTAATTTTTTATATAAAAAATGGACAAAGCTAGGACTGCACGCCAAAAAGACCTGCAAGACCATGAGCTTTGACCATCATCGGTATTGTTGCATATATTGTATCAAATTCTTAACAATAGTTCAATTTAAACTAAAAAAATTTATCTCTTTAGATTTTAAAAATTCTTTAACTTTTGGTGTCATCATTGGAACTGTGCCATCAATGGTCTTTAAGTTAGGAAATTGTTGTAGCTCTGCCTCTGATATTTCCGTAATATCAAACAGATCATCCTCTCCATCCCAAGTCGGAGCGGCTACAAGATAAATGTCATTCCCTCCGTCAAAATAGAGCCGTGTTACCTTTTTAGCAATTTCTGCCGGTATTCCCAATTGCTCAAACCATTCTCTTATCTCAGGCGGGATTTTATAGGCATATTTTTCTCCATATTCCCAAAAATCAAATCCATGCTCTTCACAAAATTCATACACATTGAACTTTGGCTTTAGCAATTCTTGCTCATACATCAGTTCTTGAATGATTGCCAGCTTGAAATCAAAGTTATCAAACTTAAGATTTTCAAGATCTTTCTTTTTCAAAAAGCTAAACAATTTCATACTTATTGCCTTTACACACCTGTCAACCTAAATATACTGACAAACCTCTCCATCACGGAAAGCCAAATCAATCATGCCACCACCAAGACATTCTTGACCAGCATAGAAAACGACTGCCTGACCTGGTGTGATTGCACGTTGTTTCTCTGCAAAAACAACTTTTGCTTTATCGCCTTTCACATGAACGGTCACTTTACTGTCTGGTTGACGGTAACGGAATTTAGCCGTGCATTCCAAGGTGAATTCCTCTGGCATTTGGCGTGTAAAGTGAACTTCAGATGCTGTCAAGCTAGTTGACATCAATGACTCATGGTAGAAGCCTTGACCAACGTACAAAATATTTTGTGACAAGTCTTTTCCAACAACAAACCAAGGTTGGTTATCGCCACCATTTTGACCACCAATTCCAAGCCCACCACGTTGACCAATGGTATAGTACATGAGACCAGCATGCTCTCCCATATCACGACCGTCAACAGTCATCATCCGACCGGGCTGGGCTGGTAGATAGTTCCCAAGAAATTCCTTGAAATTCTTTTCGCCGATAAAACAAATACCTGTAGAATCTTTTTTCTTAGCGGTAGCCAGTCCTGCTTCTTCAGCAAGTCGACGAACTTCTGGTTTTTCCAAATGTCCCAATGGGAACATGGTTTTTTGCAATTGTTCTTGAGACAATTGGCTCAAGAAGTAAGTTTGGTCCTTATTATTATCAGCACCACGAAGCATATGAACAGTACCATCTTCGTCACGTGAGACTTGTGCGTAGTGACCAGTTGCCACATAATCTGCCCCCAAAGTCATGGCGTAATCCAAGAAAGCCTTGAACTTGATTTCCTTGTTACACATCACATCTGGATTAGGGGTGCGACCCGCACGGTATTCTGCTAAGAAATATTCAAAAACACGGTCCCAATACTCTTTTTCAAAGTTAACAGAGTAGTACGGAATCCCAATTTGGTCAGCAACAGCTGCCACATCCTTGTAATCTTCAGTAGCGGTACAGACACCAAATTCATCGGTATCATCCCAGTTCTTCATAAAAACACCAATGACATCATAGCCTTGCTGTTTTAGTAGTAAGGCAGTCACCGAAGAATCGACTCCTCCAGACATGCCCACGACAACGCGAGTTTTCGAGTTATCAGTCATAATTTTTTCTCCCATCTTTTCGTAGAAATAACGATTTGAAGGTCGTATTTCAATGTAATTCCAAAAAACGATTTGAAGGTCGATTTTGAAGCGCTAAGCGCAATGAGTATTATAGCATAATACGCTTGTAATTTGAAATAAATAAGGCAATGCTCATTTATTTCAAAACAAGTTTTATACATTTTTTTGAATGATTATAAGATAACTATTCCCTATCTATTTTTGTTATAATGAAAATGAAGAAAAATTTCGAGGAATAACATGAAAAGCTTAAAATTTCAGTCTGTTTTTGACATTATTGGTCCAGTTATGATTGGTCCTTCATCTAGCCACACAGCTGGCGCTGTTCGTATTGGTAAAATCGTTTCCTCCATTTTTGGCGAAGAACCAACAGAGGTTGAGTTCCAACTCTTCAATTCATTTGCCAAAACCTATCGTGGACACGGTACAGACGTCGCTTTAGTCGCTGGTATTTTAGGAATGGATACAGATGACCCCCGCATTCCTGATTCACTTGACATCGCCCGCGAACGTGGTGTCAAAGTTTACTGGAAAATCAACAAGGACAGTAATACTCCGCACCCAAATACCACTCGGATTATCATCAAAAATGACCACAAATCCATTTCGGCAACAGGTGTCTCTATCGGTGGAGGAAATATCCAAGTGACCGAGCTCAATGGCTTCGCTGTCAATTTGAACATGAACACACCAACCATTATCATTGTTCATCAGGATGTGCCTGGAATGATTGCCCATGTAACAGAGATTCTTTCTTCTTACGATATCAACATCGCTCAAATGAACGTAACCCGTGAAAAAGCTGGAGAAAAGGCCATTATGATTATTGAGGTCGATTCTCGTCAGTGTGATGATGCTGTTAAGGAAATTGAAAAGATTCCTCATTTACACAATGTAAACTTCTTTAACTAGAAAGGACGACCATGTTTTATACCGTAGAAGAACTGGTGCAACAAGCCAACGAGCATTTTAATGGCAACGTTGCCGAGCTCATGATTGAAACTGAAATCGAATTAACTGGCCGTAGTCGTGAAAAGATATTGACACTGATGTCAAGAAACTTGACAGTTATGAAATCTTCTGTCCTGGATGGTTTGACGGACAGCAAGTCTGTTTCTGGTCTAACTGGTGGTGACGCTGCAAAATTGGACCGTTATATCAAATCTGGAAAGACATTAGCAGATAGTACCGTCTTATCTGCTGCCCGCAACGCTATTGCTGTCAACGAATTAAATGCTAAAATGGGGCTGGTTTGTGCAACACCAACTGCAGGATCTGCTGGTTGCCTACCTGCCGTTATCTCTGTTGCCATCGAAAAATTAAATTTAACCGAAGAAGAGCAGCTTAACTTCCTCTTTAGCGCAGGTGCCTTTGGACTTGTTATCGCCAATAACGCTTCTATATCAGGTGCAGAAGGAGGTTGTCAAGCTGAGGTGGGTTCAGCCAGCGCTATGTCTGCCGCAGCCTTGACACTGGCTGCTGGAGGAACTGCTCATCAAGCAAGTCAAGCTATCTGCTTTGTCATCAAAAACATGCTTGGTCTCATCTGCGATCCTGTTGCTGGTCTCGTTGAAGTTCCTTGCGTCAAACGCAATGCTATGGGAGCAAGCTTTGCCCTAGTTGCGGCTGATATGGCCTTAGCTGGAATCGAGTCTAAAATTCCTGTTGATGAAGTCATTGATGCCATGTATCAAGTTGGCTCCAGTCTTCCAACCACCTTCCGCGAAACTGCTGAAGGTGGTCTAGCAACGACGCCAACTGGTAAACGATTGGCTCAAGAAATCTTTGGAAATTAAAATGACAACAAGAGTCTATTTCATTCGTCATGCAGAGCCAAACTATGAAAATCACAATGATTTTTTGCGCGAACTTACAACAAAAGGTTTACAAGATAGTCAAAAACTTGTAAATTTATTTGACAAGATAGCCATCGATGCTTTCTTTTCCAGTCCTTACAAACGGTCTATTGATACCATCTCTCCTTTGGCTAACTCTCGTCACAAGGAAATTACTACAGTCACTGATTTCCGGGAACGAAAAATTACCGATATTTGGATTGAAGATTTTGCTGGCTTTACAGAAAAACAATGGGCTGATTTTTCTTACAAGCTGGACGGCGGTGAGTCCCTGTCCCAAGTCCAAACACGAAACATCACCGCGCTAGAAATTCTTCTCCAAGAATACTCTGAAAAAACGATTATCATCGGAACGCATGGGACTGCTCTGTCAACCATTATCAATTATTACGATCCTTCTTTCGGCTATAACGAATTTCAAAAAATCAAACACATCTTTCCCTGGTGTGTGAAAATGGAATTTGACAACTTAGCTCATCTATCGACACAAGAAATTCCCTGGTTATAAGACAGGGTATTTCTTTTTTTGTAAAAACAGACACAAAACAATGAAAAGGTTTGCAAAACCTATTTTTTTGGTGTATATTGAGTACAAATAAAGATTGAGAGAAATTTCACAATAAAGCTAGTTGCTATTGTCGGAACTAATTCGGCGCGTTCTACCAACCGTAAATTGTTGCAGTTCATAAAAAAACATTTCTCAAATGTAGCAGACATTAACATTTTAGAAATCAAGGATTTACCAGCCTTTAACGAGCCCGAAGATAAGATTGCTCCAGCTCCTGTCGCTGAATTTTCAGCAAAAATCTTAGAGGCAGACGGTGTGATTATTGCGACACCTGAGTACAACCACACCATTCCCGCACCTCTCGCTAGTGCTTTAGAGTGGATTGCCTACACTAGCCGTGCTTTAATCAATAAACCTGTCATGATTGTTGGGGTTTCTCCTGGGTCTTTAAGTTCTTCTCGTGCTCAAGCTCATCTCCGTCAAATTCTCAATGCACCTGAGTTGAAGGAACGGATTATGCCAGGAACGGAATTCTTACTAGGTCACTCAGAACAAGCTTTAGACGCTGAAGCAAACTTACTGATTCCTGAAAAAGTAGCAGAACTTGAAGAGCACTTTACAGAGTTTACAAGTTTTGTAAAGATAATTCAAGAACTAGTCACTCAAGCCAATACAGATCAAAAACGACTATTTGCTTGGGAAAAAGATATCTAGAAGGCTATTTTTATGAAATTTATTGGTATCGTTGGAACAAATGCAAAGCATTCTTACAATTGAAAATTGCTAGAGTTCATGCAAAGTCACTTTGCTAAGAAAGTTGACATTGAAATCTTGGAAATCACAGATGTTCCTATGTTTGACGAGACAAATGATCAAACAAACGCTCCAAACGCTCCAATCATTCAACTTTTTAATGAAAAAATAACAGATGCAGATGGTGTCATCATTGCAACACCTGAACATAACCACACCATTCCTTCTTCCCTTAATAGCCTACTAGAGTGTCTATCTTTCAACGTTCATCCACTAACTGGTAAGCCTGTTATGATTGTCGGGGCATCTTATGATGTACAGGGTTCATCGCGCGCCCAACTGCACCTTCGCCAAATTCTTGATGCTCCCGGTGTCAATGCCGTTGTCATGCCAGGTAGCGAATTTCTTCTTGGACGTGCTCACCAAGCCTTTGATGAGAATGACCAGCTTATTTCACATGGAACAATTGATTTCCTCGAATCCTGCTTCTACAAATTCATCCGCTTTGCGACCATTGCCAACCAACTCAATGAACCTGAAGAAGTAAATTTGAACCAGGTACTTACGCAGTGACAACCGTTGGACATAATGGTGTTCTGCCTATGCAAGTGACCCTATCTGAAGAACGAATTGAAAAGATTGACATCAATTCCTCTGGTGAGTCTGCTGGAATTGCTGATATTGTCTTTAGTCGCATTCCTGCTGAAATTATCGAAGGTCAAACTCTAAATGTCGATGCTGTTTGGCGCTTCTGTCACTTCTAATGGCGTACTAGACGGTGTCGCTCGTGCCATCCGTTTGGCTGGTGGAAATCCTGATAGTTTGCGCAATCGTCCCAAGGCACCACCTTCTGCTCTTGACAAGGAAGATAAGACCTACGAAACTGACCTTGTTGTTGTCGGTGGAGGTGGTGCAGGACTTGCAGCTGCTGCTCGTGCTTTACAATCTGGTAAACATGTTATCGTCGTTGAAAAGTTTCCAGCCGTAGGTGGAAACACTGTCCGAGCTGGTGGACCAATGAATTCACCTGATCCAGCTTGGCAATCAACCTTTACAGCCCACCCAGGTGAGGCTCATAATTTACAAGAACTTTATAACACTGATGAATCAACTATTGACCCAGAATACTTGGACGATTTCCGCGCCCTAAAACTGGAACTTGAAAAGTATCTCCAAGATCCAAGCTACCTCTTTGATTCAAAACTCCTTTACCGCATCCAAACCTATATTGGTGGCAAACGCAAAGACTTAAACGGTCAAGAAATTCATGGTAATTACGACCTTGTCAAGGTCTTGACAGAACATGCTCTTGAGTCTGTTCGTTGGTTGGAAGATATAGGTGTCGAGTTTGTTCGCGACGAAGTAACCATGCCTGTTGGTGCCCTCTGGCGCCGTGGTCACAAGCCGAAAATACCTATGGGGGTGGCCTTCATCTCTGTTCTTAAAGACTTTGTCTTGAAAAATGGTGGACTTATCTTAACAGATACACCTGTTAAAGAACTCTTGGTAACCGAAGGTCATATCACTGGCGTTTCTGGAACAGGACGAAATGGACAAACTATAACTGTCAATGCCAAGGCTGTCATCTTGACAACAGGTGGCTTTGGTGCCAATACCAAGATGTTACAAAAATACAATACTTACTGGACAGAAATTGCTGACGATATCGCTACTTCAAATACACCTGCTGTGACGGGTGACGGTATCCTATTGGGACAATCTGTCGGTGCTGACCTAGTTGGCATGGGCTTCAGCCAAATGATGCCTGTGTCTGACCCAGTTACTGGTGCTCTATTCTCAGGTTTACAAATACCACCAGCCAACTTTATCATGGTCAACACCTAGGGGAAACGCTTTGTTGATGAATATGGTAACCGTGATAAACTTTCTCAAGCCGCCATTGACAACGGTGGACTGTTCTACCTCATCGCTGATGATAATATTAAAGCAACCGCCTGTAATACCAGTCAAGAAAAAATTGATGCTCAAGTCGCTGCTGGAACTCTATTCCGTGCAAATACTCTGGAAGATTTAGCTCATCAGATTAACATAGAACCTGCTGTCTTAGTTGACACCATTGTCAAGTATAATTCCTATGTTGATGCAGGATATGATCCTGAATTTAACAAGGGAGGTGTGAAAAGGCTCCATGCTACGCAACTCCACGTAAACCTGCTGTACACCATACTATGGGTGGTCTCAAAATTGACACGCAAGCTCACAGCAGGAACAATCATCAAGGGACTTTACGCAGCCGGTGAAGTTGCTGGTGGACTCCATGCTGGAAATCGCTTAGGTGGCAATTCACTGACTGATATCTTTACTTTTGGTTGTATCGCAGCAGATACTGCCATTCAAGAACATTGTTAACTAGCAAAAAGAGTTTGGATTTCCCCAAACTCTTTTTAATTTTTTAATACCATCCGTTTGCATTCCAAAAAGCAAGGGCTGCTGACCATGAACCATAGCGATTAACTACGTATGCATCCGCCACACGCTCTTGGTTCTCAGGAGAGTAATCTCCATTCAAGTAAGTATTCGTCAACTGATAGCGCCCATAATATTGACCATTCTGTGCAGTATAAGAACCACCTGATTCACGACGAGCAATCTCTTCTTTTGCGGCAGCTTCTGACCCTGCTACTGTAGAACTATAGTCAACTGATGCTGCTGAAGGTGCTGCTGTAACCGTTTCAGTCTCAGTTACTGCCACAGTCTCTTGCATTGAAGACATCTGTGCAGTTTCAGCATTTATTTCCAAAATTTGACCAACATAAATTAAATCTGGACTTACAATCTTATTCAACGATACGATTGAGTCAACTGTAGTTGAATGCTTTTCTGCTAATTCAGATAAAGTATCACCTGATTGAACAGTGTAAGAATCGGCGCTTACAGCACCTGCGATAAATAGTGAAGCAGCAGCAATAAAGCCTGCAAATGTTGTTTTCAAATAATTAATTTTCATACTATAAAGTCCTTTCTTAACAACTGTTCACTATCATACCGTCTTTATATTACTACTATATTGATATATTATTACAAATGTTACAGTCTTGTTGGAATTAGACGAAAAAACACCATTTCTGGCGTTTTTTGTTAATTTTTCAAGAAATATAATCCAATTCCAAGTAAAAACATAACTGCTATTGCACAGCTATCTGAAATCTTCCACTCAAGAACACGGTATTTGCTACGACCATCACCACCTTGATAACCACGCGCTTCCATAGCTGTCGCCAGAGCATCTGCTCTTTTGAAACTTGAAGCAAAGAGCGGTATCAAAATTGGAATAACGGACTTCACCTTCTGTACAATGTTCCCTTCGCCAAAATCAACCCCACGTGCTCGTTGTGCATTCATAATACGCGCTGTATCATCCATTAAGGTTGGGACAAAACGCAAACTCATAGACAACATCAAACCAATCTCGTGGACAGGCACTTTGAAATATCTGAGAGGAGCTAAACCAGCTTCTACACCGTCAGCGAGGCTCAGAGGCATTGTTGTCAAGGTAAGTAAGGTTGAAAAGAAGACAATCAAGACAAAACGCATAAATATAATGCCCGCTTGCTGTATTCCTTCAAGAGTAATGGTAAGGAACCAAAGCTTCAATAAAACTTGATGCCCACCTGCAAAAAATAATTGGAATAAAGTTGTAAACAAAATAATTCCAATCATTGGTTTTAATCCATTAATGAAAAAGGAAATTTTTATTTTAGATAATAGCACAAGTCCTAGTACAAAGAACAATAACAAAAGGTTTGTTACCAAGTTGTTGGCCCAGAAAATAATCAGCAAGAAGATAAACATAGCTAAGAGCTTACTACGTGGATCCAATCGATGAATAAATGAATCTCCTGGGATATAGCGTCCTAAAATCAATCTATCCATGGCGCATCACCTCCACAAACTCATCCATTGTAATAGGAAGTTTTTCAAAAACAAATCCACGTCGTTCTAGATTTGCTGCAAATTTTGTAATTTTTGGAACTCCTAATTGGATACTCTCCAAAAAATCTACCTGCTGAAAAACCTCAGATGGCTGTCCCGAAAGTATTTTCTTACCTTTTTCCATAACATAGACATAATCTGCAAAATTTGCTACATCATCCATGAGATGAGTTACGAGAACAATGGTCATTCCCCGCTCATGCAAATGTTTGAAAATAGACATCAGTTCTTTGCGTCCTGCTGGATCCAGTCCTGCTGTCGGCTCATCTAAGACAAGAACACTTGGTTCCATAGCTAAGATTCCCGCAATAGCTACACGCCGCATTTGCCCACCAGAAAGTTCAAATGGACTACGCTCAAATAGCTCCTCTGAAATACCAACCAGATCCAGTTTTTCACGCGCAATTGCTTCTGCTTCTTCCTTAGAGACACCAAAATTTTGAGGACCAAAGGACACATCTTTCAGTACTGTTTCATCAAAGACTTGGCTTTCTGCAAATTGAAAGACCAAACCAACTTTTTTTCGAACTTGTTTAATATCCTTATTTACAGAATCTGCCGTAATTACTGTTTCATCAATAACGACACTTCCAGAAGTTGGAACATTAAGACCGTTTAAGAGTTGCAGGATAGTAGACTTTCCAGAACCCGTATGCCCTATCAAAGCCGTGTAAGAGCCATCCTTAATCTCCAAATCCACACCAAAAAGCGCACGACCTTCAAAAGGTGTACCTAGCTGATAGGTATAACTTACTTGTTGGAGATGAATGCCCATAGTTCTTTTTCTAATTCCTCTTCTGTAAAATAGCTGTGCGGTAATTCGAGTCCCGACTGTCTCAAATTTTCCAATAATTCAATCGTAAATGGTTTATCCATATCCAATTCTTCCAAATCTTCTCGGATAAATAGCTGAGCTGGAGTGCTAGTTGATTCCACTTGCCCCTCCTTCATGACAATGACACGATCACTCAAAGCCACCTCATCTAAATCATGAGTAATAGAAATCACTGTCATGCCATAGGTATCCTTGATATCCTTCACAATCCGTATCAAATCTAACCGTCCCTCAGGATCTAGCATACTGGTAGCCTCATCCAAAATAATAATCTTTGGACGTAAAGCAACAACTCCTGCAATTGCAACACGCTGTTTTTGGCCACCAGATAAACGTGCAGGTTCCCGAGTTTTAAAATCAGCCATACCGACCAATTCTAGAGCTTCCTGAACCCGTTGTAGCATTTCATCATACGGAATTCCTTGATTTTCTAAACCAAAAGCCACATCATCTTCGACGGTTGCTCCTACAAACTGATTATCTGGATTTTGAAAGACCATGCCAATATGACGACGCTTCTCCCAAACATTTTCTGGCGTCAGTTTCTCTCCGTTAATGAAAATATCGCCAGATTCAGCCTCTAAAAGACCATCTATTATACGAACAGTAGTTGATTTACCAGAACCATTATGCCCAATGATGGATACCCACTCACCTTGTTTCACGTGAAACGAAACCCCATCCAAAGTGTAGTGGCTATCGTCTTCTTCATACTTGTATTTAAGATTTTTTACTTCAATAATATTTGTCATTACTTAAAAGTATCCTTGAAAAGGAAACCAGCTCCCTTAAAATAATCGTAACCAGAATAGATTGTAAAGAACAAAGCAATATAAAGTGTTACCTGTCCCAATACCGTCCAGTGGAGAAGTAGAAAAATAATTGAAAACATTTGTGAAAACGTCTTGATTTTTCCTGGCATAGCTGCTGCAAGAACAGTCCCCCCATTTTCCACCAGCAATAACCGAAGACCAGTCACCGCTAATTCACGGCAAATAATCACTGCTGATACCCAAGCTGGTACAAAACCAAGCTCAACTAGCATAATAAATGCTGTCATCACTAAAATTTTATCTGCCATTGGGTCAGCAAACTTACCAAAATTACTAACAACCTTCCACTTACGAGCTAGATAACCATCAAGATAGTCCGTGATACTAGCTAAAGCAAAAAGAATAGCCGCAAAAACATGAGTTCCTGTAGTATGCCAAAGTGTTAAAACCAAGATAAAAATTGGAATCACACAGATTCTTCCTAAGGTCAGTACATTAGGGATATTTTCTTTTTTCATATTTCGTTAATCCTATTCTACTGTGATTGTAATGGTACCTGTCTGGCTAGTTAGTAATGACATATCTACCTTTTTGCCACCAATTTCAATGGTAACACCTTGAACAACTCCCAAGGTAATGGTTGCTGTCGGCTGTCCTGCTGCCAAACTTGTTGTAACAGATTTATTCTCGATAGATAAGACTGTTCCACCAGCTAAATCTGTATCACTCACACTTATCCAACTGGTCACATCGGTAACGGACAATTTTACTTCAAGCGGTTCCGAGGCATTGGTTACTTGAACAGCCAAATTGTTACCACCACCTGAAACCGTCAAGGCCGTTTTCTGTTCTGAGCTTGAGGTAGAACTTGAACTTATTTGTGAACTGGAACTAGCAGTTGAACTACTAGTAGTTGTCGTTTGACTCACCACTTTATAGGAACTATTTTCCGACAAAGTTACCTGATTCTGAATGCGGCTATGAACAACGTACGTCACAAAAATCAAGATAGAACAAGCAGCTAGGAGTAAATACACCATTGGTAAATAGCTAGCTAATCCTCGCTTCCCTCTTTGACTTCTACTCAGTTCCTCATTAAAATCTTCTTCCTCGCCCACACCATAGTAAGCAACTAGACTATCCGTATCATATGCATCTAGCAACACTTCGCTATCCAAGTCCAAGACCTCTGCATAGCGCTCTAAGAAATTACGAGCGTATACCTTATCTGGAATGAAAGCAAAATCATTATATTCCAAAGCCTGTAAATATTTAGCCTGAATTTGTGTTAGGCGCTGCACCTCAGTGAGACTCCAACCACGACTTTCACGCGCAGTTTTCAAAACCTCACCGATACTTTTTTGCCTCATTCGCTCTCACTCTCTCTCTTTTAATTTTCAATACATTATTGTAACAGATTTTCCTATAAATTTCGATGTTTCGTTCCTATTTATTTGGAAAAATTGTAAAATCTGTCATATCACAGTTAGAAATAAACGAACGCCCAGCTTCTAACAGATCTGCTAAACTCAGCTCAGCCAGCAATTCTGGCAAGTCCAACATATTTTCAAATTCTGAATATTGGGCTGCAAATTGACTGGCAGTCCCTTCCAAGGAATTAAGCCCACGAATAAAGTCCCCATAGGCTTCCTTCTTCAATAATTCAAAATGTTCCTCTGTCACATCTGGGCTGGTTTCAAAATTTTTCAAAATTTTTCGAATGGAATGAGACAAGGCAATTGGTTCCTCTGTATCTGTTGAAATAACTACAAAATGGTAGTCTGGTCGTACCTCTAAATGAAGTGTAAAGGAGCTGTCAACCTTCCCCGCTTCGTAAAAAGATTGATAGTTCTGTGAAGTCCAACCCAGCAGCATTGAAAAAAGCAAGGACAATGATAGACGATATTTGTGAATATTTTCAACCATTATCGCATCATTCCCGCGTAAACCAACTGCTAGTTTTGGAGCAGCCACCTCTAGACTTATATTCCTATGCTCCAATATTGGTCGGTGTTCAATCGCCTTTGTTGTTATCACTGTCAAGTTATTGTCAAGTTTATTTTGAAAATTATTAACCGCCTCCAAAATCTGATTTACATCAAAGTCTCCAATCACAACCAAATTCATTTGATTGGGCTGATAAAAGGTGGTAAAATTCTCCATTAATTGCTGGGCAGTAATATCCTGTATAGATGAAACGGAACCTGCAATATCCTGCGCCAAAGGTGTCTGAGGGTATAAACTAGCCAAAATTTCCATGTACAATCGATAATCTGGATCGTCCAGGTACATTTCAATCTCTTGCTCAATAATCCCCTTTTCTCTCTCAATACTTTCAGAAGAAAAATGTGCTTCTGAAACCATTTTTTGCAAAAGAGTCAAGGACTCAACAACATTTTCCGTCGTAGAAAAAAGATAACTTGTCTGATAAAGACTAGTGTAAGCATTGGCACTAGCACCTAGTTGAGTGAATTCTTGTAACAAGTCACCACCATCTGTCGTTTCAAACAATTTATGCTCTAAAAAATGTGCTATACCTGCAGGATAGTATTTTGCTTTATCGTCAACCATAAATTCTGTATGGATGGCCCCGAAATTCGTTGTCATAATGCCGTAAACTTCATGAAAACCCTTTTTTGGCAACAAGATAAGTGTCAACCCACTGTCAAGTTTATATTCTAAAATAGATTCTGCTAAGTAGGTGTTTTGCTTTTTTACAACTTTTTCCAATCTACTCAACTCCTTCCATAAAGTAAACTGCCTGTAAACGTATGAGTTGACTGACCTTAACAATGTCTTCTTTTTTAACCTGAGAAATCTTGTCCATGAATTCCTCCACAGAGATATGTCTCTTACCTAGAATAACCTGATTAAAAACTTGTTCAATCAATGTACGTCCTTTGTCTTGGGAGACTTGGGCCGAATGGAGGTACATTTTTTTAGTGAGCTCTAACTCTTCTTCTGAAAATTGGCCCTGCTTCAAACGCAATAATTCTCTATGAATTCCTTTTAATGTTTTCAACCGATTGTCTCGGTCAATTCCAGCGTAAACCTTTAACATTCCAGAAAAAATATTTAGCTGTGAACCAATTGTATAAGCCAAACCATCCTTCTCTCTCAATTGCGTAAAGAGTCTTGAATGAGAAAATGCTCCAAATAAACCATTCAACAGTAAGAGAGCATAGTAATGTTCATCCTTGTAAAGAACTTGTAAATTATAAGCTAATTCTAAAATAGACTGTTTGGCGAATTTTCTTTCTGATTTTTCACGTAAAACTGGTGAAAAAGTCTGGTGATATTCAAATTCTAGCTTTGGATTCCGATAAGTAAAGGCAAGTTTCCTAAAAGCTTCAATTGTCAACTCTTTATCAACTTCTCCTAATACAAAAATATCAATCCGATCTAGTTTCAACATGTTTTGCAAGGCTTGGTAGGCTGATTTTGCTGTGATATCTTCTACTAACTCAAGATTTGATACACGAGGGATTTGAAGAGCTTCCTCTTGAAAATAGAGCTTGTTCAACTCCACATCTGCATGATAAAAATTATCTTCGACCTCTGATTCCAGATAGGAAATCAGATTTTTCTTTTCAATTTCAAAAATTTCCTTTTGAAAAACACCATTTTTTCCTAGCGGCTTTTGCAAGGTTGACACTAATAGATCAAGAATTTCTTTTGTTAAATTTTCCTGATAGAATAGGTAATTTTCTTTGATAAAAGATACTGAAATATCCACCATGTGGACGCGTCCCCTTTTAGAAACGCTGGTAGAAAGAGTAGCACCATAGAGTTCTGCTAGCTTCCAGCGAAATTCTTGATTGGTCGGATAGTCTTGATTCCCCATTTCTAACATATTGGCCACCAAAACACGATTTGCCACAGTTTTCTTATCCATAGGTGCTGTAAAGCGAATTTTAATCTGATTTGTTGTAAATTTATCCGAAGGAATAAAGTGAAGATTCACACCCTCTTGTAATTTCATAGAAACCTCTTTCAAGCGTAGTAAGCTTTATTATACCATTTTGTGATATAATTATCTGTAGCGAGGTGAACTATGAAATACAAATTATTTGAAGAATATATTACACTACAAGCCCTATTGAAAAACGTTGGTATTTTGTCTTCGGGAGGTGCTATCAAGGCCTTCCTAGCAGAAAATACTGTTCTTTTTAACGGTCAAGATGAAAAACGTCGTGGCAAAAAAATTCGTGTCAATGACATCATTACCTTACCTGCACAAAAGGTAGAAATTACTCTGGTCGCACCAAGCGAGCAGGAGATTGAAGAATACAAAGCAGACCTTGAGGAAAAAGCTCGTGTAGCTGCTCTTGTAAAAGAAATGAACAAAAAAGTGAAAAAAGCAAGCCAAAAAACAAACTCTAAACAAGCCAAGCAAATTGCTAAGAAACCTGTTCGTTTCCCAGGTACATAAGTATGTGGATTGAAGAATTACGTTTACAGAATTTTCGCAACTATCGTCAACTTTCTGTCGACTTTCATAATGGATTAAATGTCTTTCTTGGAAAGAACGCCCAAGGGAAGACAAATATTCTAGAAAGTATTTATTTTCTAGCTTTAACTCGTAGTCATCGAACGAGAACAGATAAAGATTTACTTCATTTTGATGGAGGAAACTTGACAGTACATGGGCTAGTCCACCGAACAACTGGTAAATTACCACTTGACATTGAGTTGACAGAGAAAGGGCGTACT
Organism: Streptococcus hepaticus; assembly: GCF_043656315.1. Classification (NCBI taxonomy): domain Bacteria; kingdom Bacillati; phylum Bacillota; class Bacilli; order Lactobacillales; family Streptococcaceae; genus Streptococcus; species Streptococcus hepaticus. The sequence goes on along the minus strand of NZ_JBINIY010000007.1, from coordinate 30,617 downwards.
ACAAAGGTTAATCATCTCAAACAAGGGAAACTTTCTGACTATATCGGGCATATGAATGTCGTTCTGTTTGCACCTGAAGACTTACAACTAATAAAAGGAGCGCCTGCCCTGCGTCGGAAGTTTATCGACGTTGAACTTGGACAGATTAAACCACTCTATCTCTCCGATATTTCAAACTACAATCATGTTCTCAAGCAGAGAAATACCTACCTGAAGCAAGCAAATCCAGTCGATGAGAATTTTCTAGATGTCCTAGATATGCAGCTGGCCGACTACGGGAGTAAGGTCATCTTACACCGTATCGACTTTTTGGAAAAACTAGAACACTACGCTAAGAAAAAACATTTCGATATTTCCAATCAAATGGAGCAATTGTCCCTAAAATATCTGTCTAGTTTTAAATTTACAAATACAGTAAATTTGATTGATGCATTCTTGACAGAGTTGCAAAGAAGTCGTAAACGAGACTTATTCAAAAAAAATACTGGCATCGGTCCGCATCGAGATGATGTAGAATTTTTCATCAATAACATCAATGCTCATTATGGTAGCCAAGGTCAACACAGAAGCCTAGTCCTCTCTCTAAAATTAGCTGAAATTGAACTCATGAAAGAAATCACACGAGAATATCCTATTCTTCTACTTGACGATGTGATGAGTGAACTTGACAACTATCGTCAAGTTCAACTACTTGAAACCATTTCTGAAAAAATACAAACCTTCATTACGACTACCTCTCTAGATCATCTTCATCAACTTCCTGATGAACTAAAGATTTTTCACATTGAAGCTGGTCAACTCAGCGAAGAAAACATTTAAAAAAGCACCAACCGGTGCTTTTTCTTAATGTACTGAATAATTTGGTGCTTCGTTTGTAATTTGAACATCGTGTGGGTGACTTTCTTTCAAGCCAGCTCCTGACATTTCGATAAATTGTGCTTTTTCACGGAGTTCTTCCATGGTGCCAGCACCAACATATCCCATTCCAGAGCGAAGACCACCAACCATTTGGAAAATCATATCTGCAACGGAACCTTTATAGGCTACACGCCCCTCAATACCTTCTGGAACTAACTTGTTAGCTTCGTTGACTGAAGATTGGAAATAACGGTCTTTTGAGCCTTGTTTCATAGCTGCAATTGAACCCATTCCACGGTAAGTCTTAAATTTACGACCTTGGAAGATTTCTGTTTCACCAGGTGCTTCATCTGTTCCTGCAAACATTGAACCAAGCATAACTGCATGTCCACCAGCTGCCAAAGCTTTTACGATATCACCTGAATACTTGATACCACCGTCAGCGATAATCGCCTTTCCATACTCACGTGCCACACTAGCTGCATCGTAGATTGCTGTTACCTGAGGTACACCCACACCAGCCACAACACGAGTTGTACAGATTGAACCAGGACCGATACCGACTTTAACCACATCTACACCTGCTTCATAAAGAGCACGAGCACCTTCTGCAGTAGCAATATTTCCTGCAATCAAAGTACGGTCTGGGAAATGTGCACGAATTTCTGCAATTTTACGAAGAACCCCTGCCGAATGACCGTGTGCTGTATCAATTACAATAGCGTCTGCACCAGCCTCAAACAAAGCCTCTGCGCGCTCAAACGTATCAGAAGTAACACCGACAGCACCAGCAACTAGAAGACGCCCAAATTGATCTTTAGCAGCATTCGGAAATTCGATAACTTTTTCAATATCCTTGATTGTAATGAGACCAGCCAAGCGTCCTTCTTCATCTACCAATGGCAACTTTTCAATACGATGGGCATGAAGAATTTTTTCAGCGGTTTCAAGATCAGTGCCAACTGGTGCAGTCACCAAGTTTTCCTTAGTCATATTGGCTGAAATTGGCTGAGTATAATCTGTAATAAAGCGCATATCACGGTTAGTGATAATACCAACTAATTTACGATTTTCAAGTGTTTCAACGATTGGGACACCTGAAATACGATACGTTGCCATAAGATTTTCAGCTTCTTCAACTGCATCTTCAGGAGTGAGGAAAAATGGATCAATGATAACACCATTTTCAGAACGTTTAACCTTACGAACTTCCTCTGCTTGAGCCTCGATAGACATATTTTTATGAATAACTCCAAGACCACCAGCACGAGCCATTGCAATGGCCATTTTGCTATCTGTAACAGTGTCCATAGCTGCAGAAATAATTGGAATATTCAAGGTCAAATTAGGGGCGAGTTGTGTGCGCAAATCAATATCGTTTGGCAAAACATGACTTTCTGCTGGAATCAGCAAAACATCATCGAATGTATATCCTTTTTTCAAAAATTTCGTATCCCAATTTGACATGGTATTTCCTCTTTTCGTTTTTATTGTGCTTATTATCATAACATTTTACAGTTAATTGTCAATAAAAATGAAGCTTTTTCCGAACGTAAAAACGTTTTTTTTTAATAAAAGATGACATAATGTGTAGAAGACGTATAAATAAAATCAAAATAATTGTTTTGTATGTTTATTTTGCATTTTTGTTTGTTTTTCTATATATATTATTCGAATCTTTTATATCCATAAAAAAATCATGATGAGAAGATTGATTTTCTTTAATAATAGTATCTATATAATTTTTCATAAAAGTAGAAGATTGTTGCTTCCATAAGTTCAAGCCTTGATTGTAATCATTCAGATCAACTTGATTGCCAGCAAAATAATCAGCATTTAATTGACCAAATGTTTCTCGTAATAGAGCTACCTCTTGATCTAATAATTTTTCTTTATCCAGTCCTTCTTCTGCTTTTTTTGCCCCAATTTCTTCCATAAATTTTCTAGAATAGGTTGAAAAATTTAAAAGATATTTATCTGAATATCCCTTCCATTTTGCCCATTCTTCTAGGGAGAGAGCCTGAGTTTGATAATTTAGCTTTTTCCCATCATATTTAACCAGTGAAAACTGATGGGGCGAAACAGATAAGGCAGAAGTCACGATCTCAGGAACCTGACCTTGTTCAATATGTTGAATATGAATATGCCCACTAAAATTTATCAAAACTCCATATTTTTGATAGAGTTCTCTTAGTTTATCTGCTTGACTAATCAAAAATCCATTGGAAAACTGTGGATTGTGTGGGAGTAGATTTTGATGGCTGACTGCTATTATCTTTGCATGATTTTTTTGTGCGGTTTTAAGAACTTGCTCTACCCATTCTAGAGTTTCATCTGAAAGAGAATTGTCTCGATTAGCATTCGAATCCAACATTAAAAACCATAGATCTGAGCGAGATTTGTAAACATATGACAAGGAGTTGTCATCTTTCTGTAAACTAAGTTGTAAATTATCCAATCCATATATCCCTTGAAATTCTTTTTTTGAAATAGTCGGAACAAATTGATAACCATCACCTATAAATTTTGCTGCACTTGATCGTTCTATATCATGATTTCCTGGGATTGTTAAGATTTCAATGTCACTATTTCTTATTTTAGATAGTTTTTCTGCTAATTCTAGGTGACTTTGCTTTTCTCCATTGAATGTCAAATCACCGCTCAAAATTAAATACTCTGGCTTCAGTCTTATCACCTGATCAACAAATGCATCTGTGATTTCTTCAATATAGTACATATTTTTTCCATCTGCATGGTCAATCATTTTTGTAAAGAACCCTCCATTATCTGTCAATTTACTTGACAAGTAGTGTAAATCTGTTACAATTGCAAAAGAAATTGGTTTATCTACACTGGTATCCTGACTTTTTTCCTTCAAATGCTCCTGTGGAGCCTGTTTATAAATTATCCCTAAGATTGCCGATACCAATAGTAGAATAATGATGATAATTTTTCGTCTCTTCATTCTCATAAAAAGCTGAGATCATCTAAAAAGATTACCCCAGCTCCCCTTCTCTTTAAAAATAATGAATGCCCATTGCAGATTTTACCTCTGCTAGTGTTTGACCTGCAACAGCGCGTGCCGCTTCGCTGCCTTTTTCAAGCATACGGAAGACTTCTCCCATATCCTTAGCATATTCTAAGCGACGCTCACGAATAGGAGCCAACTCACGCTCCAAAACTTCCAAGAGATAGCGTTTCGTTTTAACATCTCCAAGGCCACCACGTTGGTAATGCTCCTTCATCTCAGCAATAGTTGCTGTATCCTCTTCTGTCCCAAAGATATCTAGATAATGGAAAACCATATTCCCTTCGATTTGTCCTGGATCTTCAACACGGATATGGTTTGGATCCGTGTACATACTCATCACTTTTTTACGAACAGTGTCTGCATCATCAGAGAGATAAATCCCATTTCCAAGCGACTTAGACATCTTCGCATTCCCATCAAGACCTGGTAAACGGCCTGCACCTTCATTGGTTGGATAAAGACCTTCCGGCTCTACCAAAACATCTGTTTTATAAGTATGGTTGAAGGAACGTACAATCTCGCGTGTTTGTTCAATCATTGGTTTTTGATCATTACCTACAGGAACCAAATTTGCTTTAAAGGCTGTAATGTCAGCCGCTTGTGAGACTGGGTAAACCAAGAAACCTGACGGAATAGACTCGCCAAAACCTTTTTGAGCAATCTCCGTCTTAACGGTTGGGTTGCGTTCCAAACGAGCTACTGATACCAAATTCAAGTAATACATGGTTAATTCAGCTAATTCAGGAATCTGACTTTGAATGAAAATCGTAGACTTGCTTGGATCTAAACCAACAGATAAGTAATCCAAGGCTACATTCCCAATAGATTCCTTAATAATTTCAGATTCTTTAGCATGGTCTGTCAATGCCTGTTGATCAGCCAAAAAAACAAACATGTCATACTTATCTTCGTTTTGCAAAAGAACACGGTTCTTCAAAGAGCCGACATAATGGCCTAGGTGCAATTTGCCAGTTGGACGGTCACCCGTCAAAATAATTGGTTTGGTCATGGGTTCTCCTTTTATTTCAATAAAAAAACTCACACGAACATCGTGTGAGGGCGTTTTTGAGTCTACGCGGTACCACCTCAATTAGCAGAAAATCTACTATCTCTACGCACGATAAGGGGTGCCGACCTGAAACTTATGTTTTTGTTTCACATGAAACATCAGCCCATTTCATCTGTCCAAATACTGACTTGCAGCCCCGTCAGCTCTCTAAAATCTGGAGAAAGATTACTCTTCTGAATCGTTTTAATTGTAAGATTTTTCCCTCTAAAAGTCAAGATTTTTTCACTTGACTGCTGCTTATCTTTCCGTCATAATAATGTGTGGACTTTTTAGAAAAGAGAATATACAGAAAATGAAAGAAAAAGTAAAAGACTTTGCCTTTGTAACAATTGGTTCTTTAATTGCAGCCATTGCTTACAATACTATGTTTGTTGAGAACAATATCGCTTCTGGTGGTGTCGGAGGACTCGCGATCAGCCTTCGTAGTCTTATGGGCTGGGACACCTCTAATTTTGTCCTTTATTCCAATATCCCCCTCCTACTCATCTGCTGGTTCTTGTTGGGAAAATCGACCTTTATCAAGACCATTTACGGTGCTTGGATTTACGCTATTTTTATCAAATTAACAGACAGTCTTCCTACTCTATCGCATAATACATTACTCGCTGCGATTTTTGGAGGAATCGTTCTTGGTTTTGGAATCGGATTAGTCTTTCTAGGAAATTCTTCAACAGGGGGGACCGGAATTGTCGTTCAAGTCCTAAATAAATATACTCCCGTTCCATTCGGATTACTTGTGTTATTAGTAGATGGTATCATCGTAGGCTTAGGATTTATTGCCTTTGATGCGGATACTGTCATGTATTCGATTCTTTCTCTTATGACCATTACCTATGTGATCAATCTCATGATGGCTGGAACAGATTCTCATCGAAATGTCATGGTCATTTCTCAGAAATATGAAGACATCAAGAACTATATTACCGAGGTTGTTGATCGTGGAGTAACAGAATTTCCAATCTTAGGGGGCTACACTGGGAATGAAAAACGCATGCTCATGATTACCATTTCCCGTCCAGAACTCCAAACCATTGAAAAAGAAATCCTTTCTATCGATGAAACAGCCTTTATTATTGTCATGCCTGCTACTCAAGTGCGTGGTCGCGGATTTAGTTTACACAAAAATCATGCCATTGATGATGATATTCTCTTCCCAATGTAGTTTTCATTGATAAATCAGCTTTTTTCTAGTAAAATATCAAATAGATAAAGAACAAGAGGTATACATATTGCTTACAGTATCAGACGTTTCACTTCGTTTTAGTGACCGTAAACTTTTCGATGATGTCAACATCAACTTTACAGCAGGTAACACTTATGGTTTGATTGGTGCCAATGGTGCTGGGAAATCAACATTTTTAAAAATCTTAGCAGGAGATATTGAACCAACAACAGGTCACATCTCTCTTGGCCCAGATGAGCGTCTATCTGTCCTTCGTCAGAACCACTTTGACTACGAAGAAGAACGTGTCATTGACGTTGTTATCATGGGAAATGAAAAGCTTTACAGCATCATGAAAGAAAAAGATGCTATCTACATGAAAGAAGATTTCACTGAAGAAGATGGTGTTCGTGCTGCTGAACTTGAAGGCGAATTTGCTGAACTTGGTGGCTGGAAAGCTGAAAGTGAAGCATCACAATTGCTCCAAAACTTGAATATCGCTGAAGACCTTCACTACCTTAACATGAGTGAGTTGGCTAATGGTGACAAAGTCAAAGTCCTCCTTGCCAAAGCCCTCTTTGGTAAACCAGATGTTCTTCTCCTTGACGAGCCTACCAATGGTCTTGACATTCAGTCTATCACTTGGTTGGAAGATTTCTTGATTGACTTTGAAAATACTGTTATCGTCGTATCCCATGACCGTCACTTCTTGAACAAAGTATGTACGCACATGGCTGACCTTGACTTTGGTAAAATCAAACTCTTCGTTGGTAACTATGATTTTTGGAAAGAATCATCAGAATTAGCTGCTCGCTTGCAAGCTGACCGTAATGCCAAAGCAGAAGAAAAAATCAAACAATTGCAAGAATTCGTTGCCCGTTTCTCTGCCAATGCTTCAAAATCAAAACAAGCGACATCCCGTAAGAAAATGCTTGATAAGATCGAATTGGAAGAAATCGTGCCTTCAAGTCGTAAATACCCATTCGTTAACTTTAAAGCAGAGCGCGAAATCGGTAACGACTTGCTAACAGTTGAAAACTTGTCTATCACTATTGATGGCGAAAAAATCCTTGATAACATCAGCTTTATTCTCCGTCCAGGCGACAAGACTGCCTTGATTGGACAAAATGATATCCAAACAACAGCTCTCATTCGTGCCCTTATGGGAGAAATCGAGTATGAAGGAACTATCAAATGGGGCGTTACAACTAGTCAATCTTACCTTCCAAAAGACAACAGCGCTGATTTTGCTTCTAACGATTCTATTTTGGATTGGCTCCGTCAATTTGCTAGCAAAGAAGAAGATGATAATACCTTCTTGCGTGGTTTCTTGGGACGTATGCTCTTCTCTGGCGACGAAGTTAACAAGGCTGTCAATGTCTTGTCAGGGGGCGAAAAAGTGCGCGTGATGCTCTCTAAACTCATGCTTCTCAAGTCAAATGTTCTTGTACTTGATGATCCAACTAACCACTTGGATTTGGAATCCATTTCAAGTCTCAATGATGGTCTTAAAGCCTTTAAGGAATCCATTATCTTCGCCAGCCATGACCACGAATTCATCCAAACCTTGGCCAACCACATCATCGTCATTTCTAAAAACGGTGTCATTGACCGTATTGACGAAACTTACGATGAATTTTTGGAAAATGCAGAAGTTCAAGCGAAAGTGCAAGAACTCTGGAAATAATTCAAAAGCGACTCCAGTCGCTTTTTTTATATGGTTAAACATGTTACAATAAGCCTATGATGCATCCAAAGAAAAAAACTCTCTATTATTTTATTGCCTTTCTACTTCCCTTTACAACTATCTCAATTATTTTAGCTACCCAAGGAATTTGGTGGGGAAGTGATACGACTATCCTAGCTAGCGACGGTTTTCATCAGTATGTTATCTTTAATCAAACTTTACGGAACACCTTACATGGTCAGGGGTCTATTTTTTACACCTTTACAAGTGGACTAGGTCTAAATTTCTATGCTCTATCTGCCTATTATCTTGGATCTTTTCTCACTCCTCTGGTATATTTTTTTGATGTTTCCAATATGCCAGACGCCATGTATCTATTTACAGTTCTTAAGTTTGGATTGACAGGCTTATCAACTTACTATAGTTTAATTCATATCCATAAAAAACTTTCTCCTTTATTTGGTCTTCTTTTGTCTACTAGTTTGGCCTTAATGAGTTTCTCAACCAGCCAATTAGAGATAAACTCCTGGTTAGATGTTTTTATCCTTGTTCCTCTTATTTTACTAGGTTTACATAGATTGACAGCTCGTCAAGGAAGAATTCTTTATTATATTTCTTTAACTTGTCTCTTTCTTCAAAACTATTATTTTGGTTATATGACAGCTATTTTCTTAGCCCTCTACTTTATCTTAGAGATTTCTTGGGATATAAAAGGCAAGGTAACTAGTATAATAGACTTTACAGTAGTGTCAATTTTATCAACCTTAACTAGCATGATTATGCTCTTACCTACCTACTTGGATTTAAAAACTCACGGAGAAAGTCTAACCAAGATTACCAATCTACAGACAGAGAATTCTTGGTTTCTTGATTTCTTTGCCAAAAATATAGTTGGAAATTTCGGTACTACTAAATTTGGAGCTATTCCCATGATTTCTGTAGGACTTATTCCGCTCATTTTTGCCCTTCTTTTCTTTTTCCTTCCTCACATTAAATGGACTACGAAGCTAGCTTATCTTTTTGTTCTTTCTTTTATCATCACAAGTTTTTATTTGCAGCCCCTTGACTTATTCTGGCAAGGAATGCATGCACCAAATATGTTTCTCCACCGCTATGCCTGGGTTCTATCTTTTATGATGATTTATATGGCAGCTGAAACCTGTAGTCATGTAAAAGACATAAAGTTATGGCATCTTCTTTTTACATTTCTATTTCTTATTAGCGGATTTCTCGCAACCTATCTCTTCAGAGAAAACTATTCCTTCTTAGAAAATGCTCACTTTTTACTCACAACTGAATTTTTACTTGCCTACCTTATCCTTTTCTTGACACTCGTTTCAAAAAAAATCACCATCAAATTTTTCTCCATTGCAACAGCCTTGTTTGCTCTATTTGAAATAGGTCTCCACAGTCACTATCAAGTTCAAGGACTAGCTGAAGAATGGAATTTTCCGAGTAGAGAAAATTATTTACGAGATGTAACTGATACTGACCACATTGTAAATAATATTGACAATAACTATCGAACAGAGCGATTACTTCCTCAAACAGGCAATGATAGTATGAAATTTAACTACAATGGCATTTCCCAGTTTTCTTCTGTAAGAAATCGATCTTCGAGTACAACACTTGATAAACTTGGCTTTCGATCTGATGGTACAAATTTGAATTTGCGTTACCAAAATAATACACTCATTGCAGATAGTCTCTTTGGTATAAAATACAATATCTCCTCAATAGACCCTAATAAATTTGGATTTTCACATAAGACTTCTGAGGAAAGTCTAAAGCTGTACCAAAATTACTATGCGCAAGGAATTGGGATTCTGACCACTGACATTTACAAGGATGTCAAGTTTACAAATCTGACACTTGATAATCAAACTCATTTTTTGAATGCTCTTACTGGTTTGAACCAAACTTATTTTACTAGTTTTGAACCTAATTCTTCTACCCAGACAACCTTATTTGAAAATCGAGTTTCTCTTCAAGCAGTAGAAAAGAATGATACCGCTTCTGTTCAGTATAACATAACAGTTCCTAAAAATGGACAAGTCTATGTCAGCTTACCTAATATTCGCTATTCAAATGAAAACAGTAAAAATATTGTCATTACTGTAAATAAACTGTCAAGTGAATTTACAGTTGACAATGCTTTCTCCTTCTTTAATGTTGGTTATTTTAAAGCAGAGGAAAATCATACCATCACCATAAGTTTTCCTAAAAATCAAACCATTTCTTACGATCAACCACAATTTTATGTCTTAGGCCAAACAGCCTATCAAAAAGCCATGGTCACCTTAGCAGAAAAAGATATTCATACTAGTCTCCGAGGAAATACGATAAAAACTACCTACAGTACAGCTACAGAGGCTTCAATTCTCTATACCATTCCTTATGATAAAGGATGGACAGCAAAACAAAATGGCCAAAAACTTGCTATTTCACGCGCACAGAATGGATTTATGAAAGTCAATGTAAAACCAGGTAACGGTGTGATTACGTTAACATTTATCCCGAATGGATTCTATGTTGGTTGCATCTGCTTTATCAGTGGACTGCTTCTCTTCAGTCTTTATGAATTCATGAGAAAGAAGTATCTAGTAAAGAAGAAAAACCTCTAAAATCGGATTGATTCTAGAGGTTCTTTTAATGCAACAAAAAAACGCCGAAACCGACGCTCTTTACTCCGCCAACAGGGCTCGAACCTGTGACATCATGATTAACAGTCATGCGCTCTACCAACTGAGCTATGGCGGATGATATAGTCCGTACGGGATTCGAACCCGTGTTACCGCCGTGAAAAGGCGGTGTCTTAACCCCTTGACCAACGGACCATAGACAAGACAATATTTAGTATAATATAGTCACGTTTTTTTGTCAATAGTTTTTTCTAAAATTTCACGCTATCTTGACATTTTATTTTCTTTGGGGTAGAATAATGGAGTTGAGTGAGGTTCCATAGCTCAGCTGGATAGAGCATTCGCCTTCTAAGCGAACGGTCGCAGGTTCGAATCCTGCTGGAATCATCAACTACACACAGCCTAGTTTTTGCTAGGCTGTTTTTCTTTCCAAAGTTGCACATTAATATAGAGTAGTGGACATAAACAAAAAATAAGGGCATTCTCTTGAAAGATACTGACCAAAAAAGTTGCTGCACAGACACCCAACATAAAAGTGAAAATAATCAAAAGGATATGATAACCTTTTTTTCTTAGTTGAGCATCTTTTTCAACCATTCCCTTAAACCATAAGTGGGCTGCATTTTTTACATTTCCTGTCATCATAACATTGGCATAAGGAAGTCCACGGATATTCCGAAAACTCTCTACCTGGATAGAGGCTGCAAATGCTAGAATCGCAATGGTCATAGAGGGGCCTAAAATAGGATTCAGTAAGCAGGCGAATAAAACCAAAGTGAAAATCACCATACTACTACTAAAATGCCATGGCCACTTATTTTCTACAAAATGCCTACGCATCAAATAAGTAAAGCACTGTCCTAAAGCAAAGAAGATAATAGGGACTAAAAATTGAAACGATTGGTAAAACTGCCCCTGGGCTAGATAAAAGGCCATATAGACAACATTCCCAGATTGAATGCCTGCAAAACGGCCACCTTGTGTAATAAATGTAAAAGCATTGAGAAAACCACTGACAAAAGTCAAACAAGTGGCAATTCTCAATCCTTCAAAGATACGATAATTTTTCTTTTTTGACATCTTCTAATTTTCTTGTTTCATGTGAAACTACTTATGATAAGGGCTTCCCTGTTGAATCATGAAAGCACGGTAGATTTGTTCAACTAAGACTAATTTCATCAATTGATGAGGAAGGGTTAACTTACCAAAGCTCATTAAGAGGTTGGCACGTTTTTTGACAACTGGCGCCAAGCCTAAACTCCCTCCAATCACAAAAGTAATATCTGAAAAACCTTTAACGGTGATATCTGATAAGATTTGACTGAATTTTTCTGATGGAAACTGTTCGCCTTCAATAGCTAAGGCAATTACATAATCGCGATCAGCAATTTTGCCCATAATACGGTCAGCTTCTTTTTGTAAGATTTGCTCATTTTCTGCTTGACTCGCCTTGTCTGGTGTCTTCTCATCCGCGAGTTCAATCAAATCTAGTTTTGTAAAACGACTCAATCTCTTACTATATTCAGCAATACCATCTTTAAGATATTTTTCCTTTAATTTTCCAACTGTGATGACTTTTATTTTCATAAGTCTATTGTAACATATCCACAAGAAGTTTTGAAATGGATTCTAAAATAAAGGGGATAATTCCAAGGTGTTATTCACATATCCACAAAAGTTATCCACAGGTTGTGGATTGATTTTTTATAAATTTAAGCTATAATTAAGAAAATATGATTAAGATAAATGTAAATAATAAGGAGGATTTCCATGAAAAAATACATCAAACTTGCCATCGTTTTTATTGTTGGTTTTTTAGGCGGTATTGCAGGAATGTTGACCTATCCTCTCTTGCAACCTACTCATAACGGTACATCCACTACAAGTTCGGGCACAACAACGTCCGTCAGCAATGTTACCTACGACAATCAAACTTCTGTGACAAAGGCTGTTAAGACCATCCAAGATGCTGTCGTATCTGTGATAAATTACCAGGCTAATGCCAATAATGCTAACTCTATCTTTGGGACTGCTCCAGAATCTTCAGACGAACTTGCTGTTGCCAATGAAGGTTCGGGAGTGATTTATAAAAAAGAAGACAATCATGCTTATATTGTTACCAATAATCACGTGATTGCTGATGCACAAAAAATTGATATTCAGTTAGCTTCTGGTGAAAAAGTTGAAGGCGAGCTTGTCGGAGCGGATACTTATTCTGATATCGCAGTTATCAAAATTGTTGCCAATAAGGTTAAAACTGTAGCTACATTTGCTGATTCTGACTCTATCAATGTTGGTGAAACAGCAATCGCAATCGGCAGCCCATTGGGAACAACCTATGCAAATTCTGTTACACAAGGTATCGTTTCTAGTCTCAGCCGTACTGTTACTTCAAAATCTGAAGATGGACAAACAATTTCAACCAATGCAATTCAAACCGATACAGCAATCAATCCTGGTAATTCTGGCGGCCCACTTATCAATATTGAGGGGCAAGTCATCGGGATCACTTCAAGTAAAATTACAACATCAAGCTCTAGTGTTTCTGTCGAAGGAATGGGCTTTGCAATCCCAGCCAATGATGCAGTACAAATCATTAATCAATTAGAGAAAAATGGAAAAGTCAGCCGCCCAGCACTCGGTATTCGTATGTTTAATCTAACTGACTTGTCTACTAAGCAACTTCGAACAGCTGGCCTAACTGATAGTAAATTAACATCCGGTGTCTTGGTTATTTCTACCCAAGCAGGACTTCCAGCTGATGGAAAATTAGAAAAATATGATGTCATTACAAAAATTGAAGATACTGACATCGCCAACACAAGTGATCTTCAAAGTGCTCTTTACAAGCATTCAATAGGGGACAATATCACCATTACCTATGTACGTAATGGGAAAAAAGAAACTGTCAAGGTTCAGTTGACCAAATCTACAGAAGCTCTCTCTTCAAATTAATCGTCAATTTGTCAATGTAACTTTACAATATTGTAAAGTTACATTTTTTTTGCTAGAATATGCCTTATGGAAGCATTTGAATACCTGTCAATAAGTGATATCACACCGAATCCTTACCAGCCTAGATTGCATTTTGATGATGAAAAACTCGCTGAATTAGCTCGCTCTATAAAGGAAAATGGTCTCATCCAACCAATCATTGTTCGAAAATCAGCTATTTTCGGCTACGAACTATTGGCAGGAGAACGACGATGGCGAGCAAGTCAATTAGCTGGCTTAGAAAAAATTCCTGCAGTCGTAAAAGAACTCTCTGATCAAGACATGCTTTATCAGTCTATTATTGAAAATTTACAACGCGCAGACCTGAATCCTATCGAAGAAGCTAAATCTTATCAAAAACTCCTTCAAAAAGGACTAACTCATGATGAAATTGCTCAAATCATGGGAAAATCACGTCCCTATATTACCAATATCATCCGCTTACTCAATCTGTCTCAACCGCTGATTCAGGCCGTAGAAGAGGGACAAATTACTCAAGGACATGCTCGTCTTCTAGTACCACTTGATGAAGAAAACCAAGTAAACTGGCTGCAGAAAATTAAAACCAACGATATTAGCGTCCGAAAATTGGAACAACTATTAGCTGAAAAAAAACAAGACAAAATGTTCAAACAACAGAATATTTTTATCCAAGAAGAAGAAGAGAAATTACGAAAAAAATTAGGGACTTCTGTCAAAATTAAACAGCAAAAAAATGGACAAGGAAGTCTAACAATTTCTTTTGCAACTAGTGAAGAATTTGAAAGAATTATCCAAAGCTTAAAATAGGCTTGTGGAGAAAAAATCATCATAAACAGTTTTATACACAATAAATAGTTAGAAAAAAGCCGATAAAACAGGCTTTTTCTTTATTTATTCACATTTTGTGGAAAACTTTTATAAACAGTGTGAAAAACTTTTTATCTTGTGGAAAACTTTTTGATTTTGTGATAAACTAGAAGAACAAAAATCAATAGAAAGGGGGAGAAATATGAACCCAGAACAATTATTTTGGGAACGAATTATACAATTAGCCAAAGAACATCTTAATCTTAATCAAGCCGCTTATGATTTTTATATCTCAGAAGCTCGCTTAGTACAAATTGAGGGGGCAAAGACCACTATTTATTTAGATAGTTCTGTTAAGCAATATTTTTGGGAGAAGAACCTCAATGATATTCTCCTAACCGCCGGTTTTGAAATCTATAATGCTCCGCTAGAAGTACAATATGTCTTTGAATTGCCTAGTAGGCAGAGTGAGACTCCAGTTGCTGCGCAACCTGTTGTACAGGTCATTCTCCCTGAACAACCAACTAGTCAGCCCATTATTCAGCCTGTTCACTCCGATATAAAACCACAATATCAGTTTGAAAACTTTGTCCAAGGAGACAATAACCAATGGGCCAAAGCTGCTGCACTAGCTGTTTCGGATAACTTAGGTGAGCTCTATAATCCTCTGTTTATCTTTGGTGGACCGGGTCTAGGGAAAACCCATCTGCTCAATGCCATTGGAAATAAGGTATTACAAAATAATCCAAATGCCCGCATCAAATATGTAGCTTCTGAAACATTTATTAATGACTTTCTAGAGCACTTACGTCTCAACAAAATGGAAGCATTTAAGAATACCTATCGCAATCTTGATTTGCTCTTGATCGACGATATTCAATCTCTCAGCAATAAGGCAACTACCCAAGAAGAATTTTTCAATACTTTTAATGCCCTCCATGATAAAAGTAAGCAGATTGTCCTGACTAGTGACCGCAATCCTGATCACTTGGAAAATTTGGAAGAACGGCTTGTCACGCGCTTCAAATGGGGATTGACTAGTGAAATCACACCCCCTGATTTTGAGACACGAATCGCTATTTTACGCAATAAATGTGAAGACTATCCATATGAGTTTACTGATGATACCTTAGCCTACCTGGCCGGTCAATTTGATTCCAATGTCCGTGACTTAGAGGGTGCCCTTAAGGATATTCATCTAATTGCAACTCTACGTCATTTGGCAACAATCACAGTAGATATTGCTGCTGAAGCTATTCGATCACGGAAACAAACTAGTCCTCAAAATATGATCATTCCAATTGATAAGATTCAAGCAGAAGTGGGGAATTTCTATGGAATCAGCGTCAAAGAATTAAAAGGTGCGAAACGTGTTGCTAATATCGTCCATGCTCGTCAGGTTGCCATGTATTTGGCGCGTGAAATGACAGACAATTCTCTACCAAAAATTGGAAAAGAATTTGGAAATCGCGACCATACAACCGTTATGCACGCCTATAATAAAATCAAAACCATGCTCATGAATGATGAAAATCTAGAGATTGAAATTTCGACCATCCGTAACAAAATTCGATAGCTGTGGATAATTCTAGAAAAACTTTCACACTTTTCCACAAGGTGTAAACAAGTTGTTTTTCTTGCTATTACTAGCTTTAGGCTACTTTTCCACAGAGTACACAGAGCCTACTATTACTATTAACCTTAACAAATATAAATAAATAAAGGAGAATCCATGATTCAATTTTCGATTAACAAAACTGTTTTTCTTCAAGCCTTAAATATTACCAAAAGAGCTATCAGTCACAAAAATGCTATCCCTGTTCTTTCAACTGTCAAAATTGAGGTTCATAAAGAAGGAATTTCTTTGACAGGTTCTAATGGTCAAATTTCAATTGAGAACTTTATCTCTGTTCAAGATGAAAATGCAGGTCTTTTGATTTCAGAAACAGGTTCTATTTTATTGGAAGCAGGATTTTTCATCAATATTGTATCAAGCTTGCCAGATGTCATTCTTGAGTTCAAAGAGATTGAACAAAAACAAGTTGTTTTGACCAGTGGTAAATCAGAAATTACTCTTAAAGGAAAAGAAGCAGAGCAATACCCACGTTTACAAGAAGTACCAACTTCAAGTCCTTTAGTGTTGGAGACAAAAGTTCTCAAACAAACCATTAATGAAACAGCCTTTGCAGCTTCAACTCAGGAAAGTCGTCCAATTTTAACAGGTGTTCATTTTGTTTTGACAGACAATACAGCCCTTAAAACAGTTGCTACAGACTCACACCGTATGAGCCAGCGTAAGTTGACCCTAGAAAAAGCAGGTGATAACTTTGACGTGGTGATCCCAAGTCGTTCTCTTCGTGAATTTGCATCGGTATTTACAGATGATATTGAAACTGTTGAAGTCTTCTTCTCAAACAATCAGTTGCTTTTCCGTAGCGAGCATATCAGCTTCTACACGCGCTTATTGGAAGGAACTTACCCAGATACAGATCGCTTGATTCCAAAAGAATTTAATACGGTTGCAGTTTTTGATACTGCCAACCTTCGCCAAGCAATGGAACGTGCCCGTCTCTTATCAAATGCCACTCAAAATGGAACAGTTAAATTAGAAATTGCCAATAGTTTGGTATCAGCTCATGTAAACTCTCCAGAAGTTGGTCGAGTAAATGAAGAATTAGATACACTTGAAGTAGTTGGAGAAGACTTGGTGATTAGCTTTAACCCAACTTACCTTATTGAAGCTCTAAAAGCAATCGATAGCGACCAAGTGAAAATCAGCTTTATTTCGCCAGTACGTCCATTTACCTTGCTACCAAATAATGAGATAAATGACCTGGTACAACTTATTACACCAGTTCGTACGAACTAGTCTAGGAACTTCCAAAAGGAAGTTCTTTTTGCTATAATCAAACATGTAGGAGGAAAGTGAGATGTATCAATTAGGAAGTTTGGTAGAAATGAAAAAGCCCCATGCATGTACGATAAAATCTACTGGAAAAAAAGCCAATGAATGGGAAATAAAGCGCTTAGGGGCAGATATAAAAATCCGTTGTACAAATTGTGATCATTTGGTGATGATGAGTCGACATGATTTTGAAAAACGATTAAAAACAGTCTTAAAGGATAAGAAAATATGATTGGCACACTGATTAATACCTTGGCAGTTTTCATTGGTGGTTTGGCTGGCCGTTTGTTAGGAAAAAAATGTTCTGAGGATTTACAAGATTCCTTGATGAAAGTCAGTGGAGTAGCAGTTTTATTCTTAGGGATTGCAGGTGCTCTTGGAAAGATGCTTCATATCAGTCAAGGAAAGCTTGAAACTAGCTCAAGTATGATGATTTTATGTCTAACTCTAGGAACATTGATAGGAGAAATCATCAATATTGAAAAAGGATTTGAAAATTTAGGAATTTGGCTCAAGCGCGTGACAAAAAGTGAGGGCGAACACGGTTTTGTTGATGCTTTTGTGACGACTTCTTTGACGATTTGTATCGGTGCTATGGCAGTTGTTGGTTCGATTACGGAAGGCTTGACGGGAGATTATAGTATTTTAGCAGCAAAAGCTGTCTTAGATCTCATGATTGTCTTGATTTTGACAGTTTCCAAAGGAAAAGGAGCTATTTTTTCAGCCATTCCAATCTTTCTATTTCAAGGCTCAATGACGATTTTAGCACGTTTTATAGCCCCCATTATGACAACTCTCGCCTTGGATTATTTATCACTAGTAGGTTCTATTTTAATTTTTTGTGTCGGTGTGAATTTGATTTTTGGGAAAATAATCAAGATAGCAAACATGCTTCCAGCCTTGATTTTTGCTGTAGTCTGGGCATTATTTTTATAAGAGGAAGATTTCCGTTGGAAGTCTTTTTCTGTTATAATAAACCCATTATGACAGTCTATATTATTGCAAATCCTCATGCTGGTGCTCATTTGGCAGTTGATATTGTGGAAGAAATTCAAGTGAAGTATCCTCATTTAGAAAAGAAAATTTTCTTTACAACTTGTCCTGATGATGAAAAAAATCAAGTTCAATTAGCCTTACAAACATGGAAAAAGGGAGACCAATTCATTGTTATTGGTGGAGATGGGACTTTGTCAAAAGTTCTCTATCATTTACCCGAAGACATTCCTTTTGCTTATTATCCAGTCGGTTCTGGCAATGATTTTGCGCGTGCTCTTCAGTTACCAGATTTGGCAACGACGATTGTTAATCTTCAAAATGGAAATACACGAGAAATTACCGTTTTTGCAGATGAAGAAGGTATTCTGTTAAATAGCTTGGATCTTGGTTTTGCTGCTTGGGTGGTAAATGAAGCCGCCCATTCTAACATAAAATGTGTTTTGAACCGTTTGTATCTTGGAAAATTGACCTATATTTTTATTGCGGTTCTATCTCTTCTTAAGAATCCTATTGCAAGTGTCAACATTCAGAAAAATCAGCAAGAAACTCTGCAATTAGAAGATGTCTACTTTTTCTCTGTCGCTAATAATACTTATTTTGGTGGTGGGATTATGATTTGGCCAACGTCAACTGTTTATGACTCACATCTACATCTTGTTTATGCTAAGGGAGAAACATTCTGGAAACGTTTGGCTATTCTCTTAGCTCTCGTTTTAAAAAAACACCAAACATCAGGTTACCTTCAGCATGAAATACTGGAAAGTGCTACTCTGACTATTCCAGATGGTAGTATCCTTGAAATTGACGGGGAAATTGTCAAGAGTCAGAAACTGAGTTTGACAGCCCAAACTCGTCGAATTTATCTCTAAACTTGGCGCAACCTTAGGTTGCATAGAAAAGTACTAGTCAGAAGTGCACTTTTATTCTAAAATAGAGACAAACAAGGAGGTTTACTATGACAAGTGTATTTTCACAACAACTCTTTGTATCAAGACAATCTATTTCTAAATATGAAAATGATGGAGCAACACCAGATTTGGAAAACTGGTGAAATTGGCTGAGATTTTTGAAGTATCTTTGGATGAATTGATTTTAGGAAAAGAACCAGAAGTAAGGGTGGAACGAGTAGCGGAAAAAGTTGAAAAAGAAGTTTAGCTGACCTTTTATCACCTAATTGCAGGTTATTGGTGGATTATTTTTCCAGTTGGAGGTTTTCTTTCCTGGTTTTTACCGACAATATTGCCCAAAGTTTTCGGATAAGCTTGCTATAGAGCAAGCTTTTTTGTTTGAATTCTGCTATAATAGTTATGATTGAAAATTTTGAACGGAGACTATAAGAATGGCTTTGACAGCAGGTATCGTTGGTTTGCCAAATGTTGGTAAATCAACCCTATTTAACGCAATTACAAAAGCAGGAGCGGAAGCAGCCAACTATCCCTTCGCGACCATCGAACCAAACGTTGGTATCGTTGAGGTACCAGATGAACGTCTGCAAAAATTGACAGAACTGATTACACCTAAGAAGACAGTTCCTACAACTTTCGAGTTCACTGACATCGCGGGTATCGTTAAAGGGGCTTCAAAAGGTGAGGGTCTTGGAAATAAATTCTTGGCTAATATCCGTGAAGTGGATGCTATTGTTCACGTGGTTCGTGCCTTTGACGATGAAAATGTTATGCGTGAGCAAGGGCGTGAAGATGCCTTTGTGGATCCCTTAGCTGATATTGATACTATTAACTTAGAATTGATTTTGGCGGACCTTGAGTCTGTAAATAAACGCTATGCGCGTGTTGAGAAGATGGCGCGTACACAAAAAGACAAGGATTCTGTTGCCGAATTCAACGTGCTTCAAAAAATCAAACCAGTTCTTGAGGATGGTAAATCAGCTCGTACGCTTGAATTTACACCAGAAGAACAAGCAGTAGTAAAAGGACTCTTCCTTCTCACAACAAAACCAGTTCTTTACGTAGCTAACGTTGATGAAGACAAGGTTGCTGATCCAGATAGTATCGAATATGTGCAACAAATTCGTGAATTTGCAGCAACTGAGAATGCAGAAGTAGTCGTTATCTCAGCGCGTGCAGAAGAAGAAATCTCAGAACTTGATGATGAAGATAAGGCCGAGTTTTTAGAAGCGATTGGTTTGACAGAGTCAGGTGTCGATAAATTAACGCGTGCAGCTTATCATCTTCTTGGTCTTGGAACTTACTTTACAGCAGGCGAAAAAGAAGTGCGTGCTTGGACCTTTAAACGTGGTATTAAAGCACCGCAAGCAGCTGGTATCATTCACTCAGATTTCGAGCGTGGCTTTATCCGTGCGGTGACCATGAGTTACGATGATTTAATGCACTACGGTTCTGAAAAAGCGGTGAAGGAAGCTGGTCGTCTTCGTGAAGAAGGAAAAGAATACGTGGTCCAAGATGGTGACATCATGGAATTCCGCTTCAACGTTTAAGGAAAATTAGATAAGTAGAGGAGGTTGGAAAGTTATTTCCAACCCTTTTGGCTTTATTTCAGAAAGGGAAAATATGGTAAAAATGATTGTCGGGCTGGGAAATCCTGGTTCAAAGTATAAAGATACCAAGCATAATGTCGGATTTATGGCAGTTGACAGACTTGTAAAGGAAATTGATGTAAACTTTACAGAAGATAAAATATTTAAAGCTGAAATCGGAAGTACCTTTATCAATGGTGAGAAGGTTTATTTTGTCAAACCCACCACATTTATGAATAAATCTGGTGAAGCAGTGCATGCTTTATTGTCTTATTATGGTCTTGATGTAGAAGATTTGCTGGTCATTTATGATGATTTGGATATGGAAGTTGGAAAACTTCGCTTCCGTCAAAAAGGTTCTGCTGGTGGACACAATGGGATTAAATCCATCATTGCACATATTGGAACGCAAGAATTTGATCGCTTGAAAGTAGGAATTGGTCGACCACAAGGTAAAATGTCAGTGATTGATCATGTTATGAGTAAGTTTCACGGAGATGATGCTATTACGATTAGCAATACTTTAGAAAAAGTTGACCAAGCTGTAAAGTTTTATTTACAAGAGTCTGATTTTGATATTGTAATGAGAAAGTTTAACGGATAAAATGAATATCATTGATCTTATTAGCCAAAATAAACAAGTGATGACTTGGCAGGCTAACTTAAATAAATCCAGTCGTCAACTATTAACAGGATTATCTGGAACAAGCAAAGCATTAGCCATCGTATCTGCCTTTGAGCAAGTCGATGACAAGTTAGTCATTGTCACCTCTACGCAAAACGAAGCTGACAAACTAGTTACGGAACTGACAAATCTACTGGGGCAAGAATATGTTTACAACTTCTTTACAGACGATAGTCCAATTGCTGAATTTGTCTTTACTTCAAAAGACCGCACACAAGCTAGAATTGAAGTCTTGAATTTTTTATGTGATAAAGGAAAAATAGGGATATTGGTTGTCAATATTGCTGCTTTTCGTGTTTTATTACCGCGAAAAGGAAATTATCAAAATATGATTTTTTCTTTGGAAGTCAATCAAGAAATCGAACTAGATAATATTGTCAATCAATTACAGCAATCAGGATACAAAAAAACATCGCGTGTTCTAAGCCCAGGAGAATTTAGTACACGTGGTGATATTTTAGATATCTATGAGATAAACAGTGATCAACCTTATCGTATTGAATTCTTTGGTGATGAGGTAGACGGGATCCGTATTTTTGATGTTGAAAAACAGACTTCTTTACAAAATATTGACAATATCTTGATTAGTCCAGCTTCGGAATTGATTTTCTCAGTAGAAGATTTTGAGCGCGCCAGTAAAAAAATCGAAGAGGCGATCCAGCATATCCAGGATGACAAGCAAATTTCTTATCTGCAGGAAGTATTAGCTGATTTTAAGACAAATTATCGACATCCAGATAGTCGAAAATTCCGATCAATTTTATACGAAAAAACATGGACCTTGTTGGATTATTTTCCAATTCATACACCAATATTTTTTGATGATTTTCATAAAATTATGGATACCTATGCTTTTTTTGAAAAAGAAGCAGCTGAATTATTGACACAAGATTTACAGAATAGTAAATCATTGTCCAGTTTGGAATATTTTGCTTCTCCTTATCAAGAATTGCGTCATTACAAGCCAGCTAGTTTCTTTTCTACCTTTCAAAAAGGACTGGGGAATTTAAAATTCGATTCTATTTATCAATTTAATCAGCATCCTATGCAGGAATTTTTTAACCAAATTCACTTATTACAGGAAGAAATTCGACGCTTTGAAAAATTAGGATATACCCTTATTCTTCAAACAGAAAACGAAGTAAGTTTACAAAATTTACAAAAAACTTTACACGAATATGCTATTCAGATTCCTTTTACAGATCCAAATCAGCTAGAAGTAGGAAGAAGTCAGATTTCATTTGGTCAACTGAGTTCTGGTTTTCATTTTTTAGATGAAAAAATAGCTGTAATCACTGAACACGAGATTTTCCATAAAAAGGTAAAACGGAAAATTCGTCGGCAAAATATCTCCAATGCTGAACGTTTGAAAGACTATAATGAGCTTGAAAAAGGAGATTATGTCGTACATCATGTGCATGGGATTGGTCAATTTTTAGGAATAGAAACGATTGAAGTCTCAGGAATTCACCGCGACTACTTGACGATTCAGTATCAAAATTCTGATCGGATTTCTGTCCCGATTGATCAAATTGATCTATTATCAAAATACACATCTTCTGATGGCAAAACGCCGAAAGTGAACAAGTTAAATGATGGACGATTTCAGCGAACAAGACAAAAAGTTCAGAAGCAAGTTGAAGATATTGCAGATGATTTGATTCAACTTTATGCAGAACGTAGCCAGTTGAAGGGATTTGCTTTTTCAGAGGATGATGTTAATCAAGAGGAATTTGATAACCACTTTGCCTATGTAGAGACAGAGGATCAACTTCGTTCTATTGAAGAAATCAAAAAGGATATGGAAAAGCCAGCTCCGATGGATCGTCTGTTGGTTGGAGATGTGGGATTTGGTAAGACAGAAGTAGCTATGCGGGCAGCTTTTAAGGCTGTTAATGACGGTAAACAAGTAGCTATTTTAGTTCCGACAACTGTTTTAGCCCAACAGCATTACAGTAACTTTATTGAGCGTTTTTCAGAATTTCCTGTCAATGTGGATGTTTTAAGCCGTTTTAGGACTAAGTCAGGGCAACAGAAAACATTAGAAAATCTAAAAAAAGGCCGTGTCGATATTCTGATTGGTACACACCGAATTTTATCTAAAGATGTTGAATTTTCAGATTTAGGACTCTTAATTATTGATGAAGAGCAGCGTTTCGGAGTCAAGCATAAGGAAAGTTTGAAAGAGTTGAAAAAACGAGTGGATGTACTAACCTTGACAGCGACTCCTATTCCTCGCACGCTCCATATGTCTATGCTAGGAATTCGAGATTTATCTATTATTGAAACACCACCGACTAATCGTTATCCAGTTCAGACCTATGTTTTGGAAACCAATCCAACTGTTATCCGAGACGCAGTCTTACGCGAGATAGATCGTGGTGGACAAGTTTACTATCTTTACAATAAAGTTGATACGATTGAACAAAAAGTTTCTGAGTTAAAAGAGTTAATTCCTGAAGCAAGTATTGGCTATGTCCATGGTCAAATGTCAGAAATTCAGCTAGAAAATACGCTTTTTGCCTTCATTGAAGGAGAATACGATATTCTGGTTACAACAACCATTATTGAAACAGGTGTTGATATTCCCAATGCGAATACACTTTTTATCGAGAATGCAGACCATATGGGCCTGTCAACCTTGTATCAACTTCGTGGTCGAGTTGGTAGATCAAATCGTATCGCCTATGCCTATCTTATGTACAGACCGGATAAGAGCTTAACGGAGGTTTCTGAAAAACGCTTGGAAGCTATTAAAGGCTTTACAGAACTAGGTTCAGGCTTTAAGATTGCTATGCAGGATTTATCCATCCGTGGTGCTGGAAATATCCTAGGTGCAGCTCAGAGTGGCTTTATTGATTCAGTTGGTTATGAACTCTATTCTCAATTGCTTGAAGAAGCTATTTTAGCCAAACAAGGTAAGCAAAAAATACGTGAGAAATCCAATTCTGAAATCAATCTGCAAATCGATGCATATTTACCTTCAGATTACATTTCAGATCAGCGTCAGAAGATTGAAGTTTACAAGAAAATTAAAGAAGTTGACAGTCGTGTAAATTATGAATACTTACAAGATGAGTTGATTGATCGCTTCGGGGAGTATCCAGATGTTGTTGCTTATTTGTTAGAAATTAGTCTCTTGAAGTCCTTTGCAGATCAGATTTTTACTCAGAATCTAGAAAGAAAACAGGATCAAGTTTTTGTTCACTTTGAGCCAAGAGCAGGTCAAATTTTCCTAACCCAAGACTATTTCCAAGCTTTATCTGTGACGAATTTAAAAGCTAGAATTACTGAAAATGCAGGTCGCATGCACTTGGTTTTTGATGTTCGTAAGAAAAAAGATTTTGAAATCCTAGAAGAATTGATAAAATTCACTGAAAAGATGCTTGAAATCAAGGATTCTAAAGAGAATAAACTGTCAAATGAACTCAAAAATGGTAAAATAAAGAAATGAGGTGAATATATGAGACTAGATAAATATTTAAAAGTATCCCGCATTATTAAACGTCGTACTATTGCTAAAGAAGTGGCTGATAAAGGACGGATTAAAATCAACGGTATTTTGGCCAAATCATCAACAGACGTTAAGCTGAATGATGAGATTGAAATTCGTTTTGGGAATAAACTATTGACAGTGAAAGTTATTGAAATGAAGGACAGTACTAAAAAAGAAGATGCTGAAAAAATGTATGAAATCGTAAATGAAACAAGGATTGAAAATAATGAAGAAATCTAAAGTTTTACAACTCAACAATGATTATATTCAGTCACAGCAAAGTCAAATTCAGAGAAAACAAGCAGAAAATCGCCAAAAAAATCGTTTTATGAGCTCAATCTTGATCCTAGCTGTTTTTCTATTTGTCTTGCCAACCTATAATTTAGTACAGACTTACCACACCTTGAAGGATAAAGAACAACAGCTGGTTGATTTAGAAAAACAATACGATCAATTGGCAACAGATGAAAAAATCGAATCCTCCTTGGTTACAAAATTGAAAGATAGTGATTTTGCAGCCAAATATGTTCGAGCTAAATATCAATTTTCAAAAGAGGGTGAGTTTGTTTACAATATCCCAGGATTATTACCAAAATGACAGAAAATATTTTAGAAACCGTTGAAAAATTTTTAAACTATTCTGATCAAAAATTAGAAGAATTATCAGAAATCAATCAAACGCTACAATTAGAAGAAAATGAATAATAGGGAAGGAGGGAGCATGCTGCGTAAAGAATTGATGGTATGGATTTTGCCGATCTTTTTTATCAGTAATCATGTAGTTAGTACAGAACTACCAGTAAAATTGACCAATGAAGAAAAGTATCAATTGACCAGCATGTCCTATCAATCTCATTTTACTACTATTCCGACGAATCCAAATCTTCATCAGGAAGCTAATACTTACGTTGATAAAGAATTGACAGTGCTTGCAAGAAAGATTCACCCCAACCAATTATTTGAAATTCAATCTATACTTGTTAACGACAAGCAAGAACAGGTATTTAAATTGAGTGATGGAAGCTATCTATTAGCAGATATAAAAAATATTTATGACGATATTCTTTTAGAAAAGGAAATTGTTGAAGAACACTATTGGTTGACAGATAACTTTACAATTTATTCTAGTCCTATTGAAAATAAAGCCAAAGAAATCACAACAAAATTAAAGGCTTACCAATCAGTTATCGTTACAGAAATTGTTCGCAGTAACTGGGATACCTTTGCTAAGATTTCTAATATTGGCTGGATAAAAATGAGTCGACTTTCAAAAGAAGATAATCGAATGGAAGCCGTTCAAAAACTGCTAAATCAAAAGTATCAGTCAGAGAAATTTTCGATTTATGTGAAGCAATTGACAACAGAGAAAACAGCTTCAATTCAGGAAGACAAGAAAATGTATGCTGCCAGCGTTTCAAAATTACCAGTCTTATATTATAGTCAAGAGCAAGTCAATGCAGGAACCTATAACTTAGATCAAGGTTTACAGTATGTTGACAAGGTAACAACCTTCAAAGGAAGTTATAGTCCAGAAGGTAGTGGCATTCTATCCAAAATAGCTGATAATAAACACTACCGAATTGACCAATTAATGGATCTAACCGCTAAGTATTCAGACAATGCAGCCAGCAATCTCTTAGCCTACTACCTCACTAATCAATTTGATAACCAATTTTACTCAGAAATAACTGGCATCACACAAGAGAAGTGGGATATGAAAACTCGAATGGCTAGTAGTAAAATGGCGGGGTTGATGATGGAAGCTATTTACTATCAGAATGGCTACGCCTTGCAAAGTCTAACTGGTACTCATTTTGATAATCAACGAATTGCCAAAGATATTCCTGTGCAGATTGCTCATAAGATTGGAGATGCTTACGATAATAAGCATGATGTAGCTATTGTTTATATCGATTCTCCATTTATCTTGTCAATCTTCACAGATAAATCTGATTATGAAACCATTTCGCAAATTGCCAAGGAAATTTACGATATTTTGAAATAGATGAATAAAAAAGAATTTTTGAAAGTGGTAAAAGAAAACCACTTTTTTGACCAACATTCAAAAGTATTAATAGCTGTATCAGGTGGAAAAGATTCCTTAAATCTTTTTCATCTTCTTTTTGATTTACAGGAAAAACTGGGGATTGAACTTGGAATGATTCACGTGAATCATCAACAGCGTCCAGAATCTCAAGAGGAAGAAGATTATTTATATAATCTAGCAAGAGAACTGCATATCCCATTTTTTGTTGATTATTTTACAGGAAAATTTTCCGAGGACAGCGCACGCCAGTTTCGCTACGATTTTTTCAAGAGCGTCATGGAATCTGAGCTATATACAGCCTTGGTGACAGCTCATCATGCAGATGATCAAGCAGAGACGATTTTTATGCGAATTATTCGAGGAAATCGCCTGCGCAATCTGAGAGGTATAGAACCTGTTCAGCCATTTGGAACAGGTCAGTTGATTCGTCCTCTTCTTTCTTTTCGAAAAGCGGATTTGGAGGAAGTATTTCACTTTGAAGATAGTAGTAATGTAAGTTTAGATTACTTCAGAAATCGTGTGCGCAATCATTATATGCCTCTTTTAGAAGAGGAAAATACTCAGTTTTCTACAGCCTTAGTCAA
Organism: Streptococcus hepaticus; assembly: GCF_043656315.1. Classification (NCBI taxonomy): domain Bacteria; kingdom Bacillati; phylum Bacillota; class Bacilli; order Lactobacillales; family Streptococcaceae; genus Streptococcus; species Streptococcus hepaticus. The sequence continues at coordinate 3,178 of NZ_JBINIY010000007.1, read as the reverse complement.
TTTAGGAAATGAAACCTATCAATATCTAGCTGCATTAAAAGATTTGACAAAAGATATTCAAACAACAAAGCTTGAAGAATTTTTAGCGCAGACACCAGCTGTTCGTTCTTTTTTGTTACAAGAATATTTGGAAAAATTTTCGGATTTACAGCCTACAAGGGCACAGTTTCAAGAAATTTTACATATACTGGAAGAAAAGAAAAACTACAATCATTTTCTAAAAAATAACTATTACTTAATGAAAAATGAAAAAGAATTTTCAATCACAAAAATCATTCCTAAGGCGGATGAGGAAATTTCTAATTTAATGATAGAATCAGAAGGTATCTACGAGTTTGGAAATTTTTTAATTGGTGTTGGTAGACCCTTAGAAAGTTTCCATCAAATTATATATGTAAAAAAAGAGTTTCCGATTATCCTTCGACATCGTCAGGCGGGAGATAGGATACTACTAAACGGAATCTCAAAAAAACTTCGCCGGTATTTTATAGATGAAAAAATCCCTCATAAAAATCGACAAGAGGCAGTGTTAATTGAACAAAATAAAAATGTATACGGAATTGCAAATATCGTTGCTAGTGATTTGAGTAAATCTATGAAAAATGATACAATAAATGTTGCATTATATATAAAAATGAAAGTGTAAATTTGATTATGTTGGAAAAAGACATTAAAAAAGTTTTAATTACGCAAGAAGAAATTGTTGCTCAAGCTGCTGTTTTAGGAAAAAAATTAACAGAAGAATATAAAGATAAAAATCCATTGTTAATTGGTATTTTGAAGGGTTCTATTCCATTTATGGCTGAATTGGTCAAATATATTGATACTCATATGGAAATGGAATTTATGGTTGTATCAAGTTACCACGGAGGAACTGAAAGTAGCGGTACTGTCAAAATCATTAAAGATGTTGACACAAATGTGGCAGGGCGTGACGTGATTTTTGTCGAAGATATCATTGATACAGGCCGTACTTTGAAAGAATTGAAAGAATTATTTGAACTTCGTCAAGCTAAATCAATCCGTATCGTAACCATGTTGGATAAACCGGAAGGACGTGTGGTTGAGATTGACGCAGATGATACATGTTTCACTATTCCAAATGAATTTGTTGTCGGATTTGGTCTAGATTACAATGAAAATTATCGTAACTTACCGTATGTAGGAGTTCTAAAAGAGGAAGTCTACTCAAACTAGAAAAAGGTAACTAGATTTTATGAACAAACAACCCAATAAAGGATTTATTCGAAATCCTTTTCTCATTATTTTATTGATTGCAACAGTTATTACTGGCTATCAATTTATGAAGGCTGGTAGTCAAGTTTCTACCCAAGAAATTAGCTACTCTCAAGTCGTTAAAGCATTACAAGACGGAAATGTAAAAGATATCACTTATCAACCAGATAGCAGTGTTATTCAAATTACAGGGACGTATGAAAAAGAAGTAACTGAAAAGAGTGAATTATCTTCAACTATTCAGTTGTTTTCTGTTAATGAAAAAGTTAGCTACAAGAAGTTTTCTTCTATTATATTAGCCTCAGATTCGACCATTTCAAATCTCCAGACATTAGCTGAAAAAAATGATGTCAAAGTGACAGTTAAGCCAGAAAGTTCGAATAACTTATGGTTTAATCTTTTGATTAATCTTTTGCCACTTGGTCTCGTTATGGTAGTTTTCTTCATGATGATGAATCAAGGTGGCGGTGGTGGCGCTCGAGGTGCTATGAACTTCGGTCGCAACAAAGCTAAAGCTCTTGAAAAAAATAATATCAAGGTTCGTTTTTCTGATGTTGCTGGGGCAGAGGAAGAAAAACAAGAACTTGTTGAAGTGGTTGAGTTCTTAAAAGATCCCAAACGGTTCACAAAACTGGGTGCTCGTATTCCAGCAGGTGTCCTACTTGAGGGGCCTCCGGGAACAGGTAAAACTCTTCTGGCAAAAGCTGTTGCTGGTGAAGCCGGCGTACCATTCTTCTCAATCTCTGGTTCAGACTTTGTAGAAATGTTTGTCGGTGTAGGTGCTAGTCGTGTTCGTTCTCTTTTTGAGGACGCCAAAAAAGCTGCTCCTGCCATCATTTTTATTGATGAAATTGATGCTGTTGGTCGTCAACGTGGTGTTGGTATGGGAGGCGGAAATGATGAGCGTGAGCAAACCCTTAACCAACTCTTGATCGAAATGGATGGTTTTGAAGGAAACGAAGGAATCATTGTTATCGCTGCAACAAACCGCAGTGATGTACTAGACCCAGCTCTTCTTCGTCCAGGACGTTTTGACCGCAAAGTACTGGTTGGTCGTCCAGATGTTAAAGGGCGTGAGGCTATTCTTAAGGTTCATGCTAAAAATAAACCGTTGGCAGATGATGTAGACTTGAAATTGGTTGCTCAACAAACACCAGGTTTTGTCGGTGCTGATTTGGAAAATGTTTTGAATGAGGCTGCACTTGTTGCCGCCCGTCGCAATAAAACAGTGATTGATGCTTCAGATATTGATGAAGCAGAAGATCGTGTTATTGCAGGTCCATCTAAAAAAGATCGTACTATTTCTCAAAAAGAACGCGAAATGGTTGCCTACCACGAAGCAGGCCACACAATTGTTGGTCTGGTCTTGTCAAATGCGCGTGAGGTGCATAAAGTTACGATTGTTCCACGTGGTCGTGCAGGCGGTTATATGATCGCCCTACCTAAAGAAGACCAAATGCTTCTTTCTAAAGAAGATATGAAAGAACAATTGGCAGGTCTAATGGGAGGTCGTGTAGCTGAAGAAATCATTTTCAATGCTCAAACCACAGGTGCATCCAATGACTTTGAACAAGCCACACAAATGGCGCGTGCTATGGTTGCAGAATATGGTATGAGTGAGAAAATGGGCCCTATGCAGTATGAAGGTAGTCATGCTATGTTCGGTCAATATACTACTCAAAAACATATTTCTGAACAAACAGCCTACGAATTGGATATTGAAGTACGTGATTTATTGAATGAGGCTCGCAATAAAGCAGCAGAAATTATCCAAGCCAACCGTGAAACTCACAAACTTATCGCAGAAGCCCTTCTTAAATACGAAACACTGGATAGTATTCAAATTAAATCACTTTACGAAACAGGTAAAATGCCTGCAGAAATAGAGGAAGAAACAGAAAATCATCCCTTATCCTATGAAGAAGTGAAATCTAAATTAGAT
>NZ_JBINIY010000065.1:0-209 GCF_043656315.1 Streptococcus hepaticus | reverse complement strand
GGCAGGTATGAAACGAAGTGATCTTATCAAAGAATATGATTTAACGCCCTCAACCTTCGATAAGTGGGGTCGCCAGGAAAAAACAACTGGTTCGTTTAAAAGCATTGACAATCTTACGGAGGAACAGCGTGAGCTGATTGAACTTCGCCATAATCACTGCTAACAAGGATAAATATAGCATTTCAGACATGTGTCGCTTACTTGGTATA
>NZ_JBINIY010000064.1:0-213 GCF_043656315.1 Streptococcus hepaticus | reverse complement strand
TCTCCTCGTACAGCTTCAAGTGCTTTTGGATCACTTTGTGCTGTCCCACCGTTGGGTTGACTAAAGCCTTTTTCAATTTGGTAATACCACTCACTTGCTCGTGTCTGACGTTCAAGTAGCTTATCACCACTATTTCCTTCCCAGTAAATGAGAAAGAGTTGGGCAAGACTAGCTGGACTACCTGTATTTTTGAAGAAGTCCTTTAACCAGTTG
>NZ_JBINIY010000063.1:0-255 GCF_043656315.1 Streptococcus hepaticus | reverse complement strand
AGAACGGTGATGTCGCCAGCTGTTGGTGAGTCAAGTGGAGTTACGGTTACTGGAACCTTAACTTCAGTAGTGGATCCGTCTGGATATTCGACAACAACAGTAACTGGTGTCTTCTCGCCTTCAGTTGACGTACTTGGGATTTCACCGACAGTCTTGATAGTGCCACCGCTACCTTCTGGAATGATTACCTTATTCTTAATGTCATCTTCAGTAATCTTACTGTGTTTAGGAACCGTGATACCCTCAGTAGTTGGG
>NZ_JBINIY010000062.1:0-262 GCF_043656315.1 Streptococcus hepaticus | reverse complement strand
CAAGTCGCAATAGCTAACAAAAGCAATCCAGGATATAAGTATTTCTTTAACATATATCCACCTCTTTTATAATCTCTAAAGAAATTGTAGCACACTTTGGAAGCCGTTTCAACATGAATTAATTTTGTAATTTGTTATAAAAAATATAAAACTTACTCGAAGTAACCTTCTAAAATGAAGTTAGCTACTTAAGGGTATTAAAGAGTCTTATACACCTTTTTACTAAAGAACAATACCTGCTCATTCCAAGTTTAAATACACA
>NZ_JBINIY010000061.1:0-270 GCF_043656315.1 Streptococcus hepaticus | reverse complement strand
TAGTCCGTACGGGATTCGAACCCGTGTTACCGCCGTGAAAAGGCGGTGTCTTAACCCCTTGACCAACGGACCATATTATAATGGGCACGAGTGGAATCGAACCACCGACCTCACGCTTATCAGGCGTGCGCTCTAACCATCTGAGCTACGCGCCCAAACATTCTAACTGAATGAGTGGTATTGGACAGAGTCCAAAGCGGGTGACGAGAATCGAACTCGCGACAACAGCTTGGAAGGCTGTAGTTTTACCACTAAACTACACCCGCTAAA
>NZ_JBINIY010000060.1:0-281 GCF_043656315.1 Streptococcus hepaticus | reverse complement strand
TAATGGCGCGAGACGGAATCGAACCGCCGACACATGGAGCTTCAATCCATTGCTCTACCAACTGAGCTACCGAGCCAAAATTGCGGGAGCAGGATTTGAACCTACGACCTTCGGGTTATGAGCCCGACGAGCTACCTAGCTGCTCCATCCCGCGATGTTCTAAATCTAGCTGCATTACCAACTAAGGAGGATGTGGGATTCGAACCCACGCACGCTTTTACACGCCTGACGGTTTTCAAGACCGTTCCCTTCAGCCGGACTTGGGTAATCCTCCAAATATA